>NZ_VZQP01000008.1:0-226890 GCF_014397655.1 Paraburkholderia sp. UCT31 | reverse complement strand
CTCCTTCTCGCCGGCCTCCCGTTCTTTCTCGGTGACCTGCACGATCAGTTGCGCAGCCAACGCACGCAGCTGTTCCGGGCTCAGGGTGTCGAAGTCGGTGGGCAGGTCCATGCGGGCCAGTCTGCCAGAGGCCACCCCGTCACGGAAGCGAAACTGTTTACGTCCCTGCGCGCCTCACACCACGCTAATCGTGTGATCGTGCGTCAGCGTCTGCCACGGCAGCCCCGTCACGAGCGCCCGCAACTGTTCGGGATTCAACGCGACGGCGACCGCCTCGTGCCCGTTCGTCCAGACAAAGCGGCCCTTGTTCAGGCGACGCGCGGCCAGCCAGATTCCGAACCCGTCATAGACGAGTACCTTCATGCGCGTCGAATGCCGGTTAGCGAACAGGTAGGCGTGGTGCGGGCGCGCTGCGCCGAATACCTTCACCACACGTGCCAGAATCGTATCGGTACCGGCACGCATGTCCAGCGGTTCGGTCGCCAGCCAGATCGCGTCGATGCGGATCACCGCAGCCATCCCTGCAGCCACGCCGCACAATCACTGGCTGCCGATAACGGCCAACGCACGGTCACCGTCGCCGCACCCCGACGCACCTCAATCTGGATCTCCGTCGCGCCAGATGCCACTGTGGATGTCTCCAGCTGTAACGGCACGAACTCTGCCGACGGCACGTTCATCGACTTGCGGGCCACTTCAGCCGCATCCCGTTCTTCCTGGGCGGCCACCCAGCTTCGCAGCATGTTGGCATTCAGGCGGTAGTGCAGCGCTACCGCCGCGATCGACACGTTCGGCTGCATCGCCGCCCGGATCACTTGTGCCTTGAACTCTTTGCTATGCCGCCGACGTCGCGTCGGTTGCACAACCTCCTGCATCACCTCGGTCTCGCTCATCGTGTACATCTGTCCATTAAAAATTTAGATGGACACGATCCTCGCCTTCACACCTTACGCAATCAAGATGCCTTCACCGGGTGCTTACGCACAGTGGCGTAGCGAGCCACGAAAACTCCACACACAACCTGGACCAAGGCAACAGTGGCGGCACAACCGTGACCTACAGCGAAGATACGAACTATCGTACCTATCAGACCCGCATCTTGAGCGTCGCCAACAAGGTGAATCTCGAGTTCGCTGAAGCAGCGCCGCCGCTGCGCAGTGGGCTGGTGCGCGTTATCGCTGGCTCGTTCTAATCCAGGCATCGACAACCGGCGCGAGGTAGCACGTCGCGGAAATCAGAAAGGGTTGCACGCGAAAGCGTCGCAACCCTTCTTCATTTCCGGCGCAGAAAAATCAGGAGCGACCGGTCACCCAACTCCCATTTGCGCAACCCTATTCCTGCCACCGGCCTTCGCCGTATACAACGCCTCATCGGCAGCCCGAACGACGACGCTGACATCCGTCACCCGATCCGACCGCGACGTGGTCGCGCCGATGCTGACCGTCACGCGACCGAACTCGCAGCCCAGGTGCGCGATGCCCAACTCGCCGATCGCCACGCGGATGTTCTCGCCGACCACCCCGGCACCGGCGGCGTCGGTATCCGGCAGCACCACGACGAATTCCTCGCCGCCGTATCGACCGACGCAATCGCCCGGCCGCTGGATCACCCTGCGGATGCAGCGCGCGACCGCGGTCAGCGCGACGTCGCCGGCCTGATGACCATACGTATCGTTATAGGCTTTGAAGTGATCGATATCGACGAACAGCAGCGATAACACGCTGCCCGTGCGGCGCGCGCGCAGCCATTCGCGCTCGAGCGTTTCGCACAGCGCGCGGCGATTGGGCAGGCCGGTGAGTCCGTCCGTGCCGGCAAGCCGTTCGAGCTCGTGCTCCACCCGCTGTCGCCGCCGCAACTCGGCGCCGAGCCACGCCGCCAACACGATCACGCCGATCCCGAAGATCAGCATCAGCGAACCGATCGTCAGCGCGCGCCCCCACCAGCCCGCATAGATATCGTCGGTCGCCTCGGCGACCAGCACGATCAGCGGCAATTGCGGAATCCGTCTGAACGAGTAAAGCCGCTCGGCGCCGTCGAGCGGCGAAGACGCGATAAAGCTGCCCTCGTCTTTCGCGAGCAGGTGCTGGAAGAACGCCGTCTTGCTGATGTCGCTGCCCGTCACGTGTCGATCGTCGGGCCGTCGCACGATGATCGTGCCGTCCGTTCTGACGATCGACACCGAGCCATGCTGCCCGATCCGCAGATCCGCGAACAGGCTCGTGAAATACTCCTGATCGATACCGAGCGCGACGATTCCCGCAAACGATCCGTCAGGCCGGGACAGTCGCCGGCTCAGCGCGATGCTGCGCGAACCGGGTCTGAGTCTCGAGTTGTACGGCGCGCTGACATCGAGCCCGAGATCCGGATCTTCACGATGAATCCTGAAATACGGACGATCCGAGAGGTTTCCCCCGCGCGGCACGTCGCTATCCGAATCGATCACGACGTTGCCCAGTGCGTCGATCACCACCATCGCGCCGACGTATTGCCCGGTCGCCGCGCGATCGAACAGGATCTCGCGCCGCAAACGCGGCGAACCGAGCACGCCCGGACGCCCGAGGCCATCGGCGACGGCCTGCAGCGACAGCGCGTACAGCTCGAAATTGCGCGCGATGTCGCGCTCGGTGATCGTCGCGACATCGCGCGTCGAATCGAGTGCGCGCGCAATCGCATCCTCGCGGCTCTGATACAGCGCGTAGCCACACAGCGCGAGCATTGCGAGCACCACGCCGCATCCCGCGTAGATGACGCCATCGCGTGGCATCCGCCATCTGCGCGCCCATGCGATCAGGAGGCGAAACCGGGCCTTTCTTTTGTGGATCATGTGCTCTGCGTTTCCAACGGCGGGACTCAGTTTGTCGAAGTGCTCACTACGCTTCCGGTTTGTTGGGACAGAGCACCCAGCAGATAGCGAATCCATACGCAAGTGGAATCATGCATTTTCGAGGGCTTCGGACTGTTTATCGGGCCGAATAATCGCCCGCTGCATAGGGGCATATCATAAGTTTCGATAAATAGAATTTACCTGATAATTCAAAAATTGTTTTTCCTCGGTAACGTTTGCGCATATTTCTTTTTTAAATTCAAACGCGTGTTTGTTATCGAATCATCGCGTCATCGCCTAATGTTTTTGTGAACCGTTGAAGCCGCAGCGGTTTTACCTTCTTATCGATTGGGCAATTTCCTTCAATACATGCCCTCGCCGCCTCGTTACCGTTGAGCGTCGCAATCCATTCGCACACTCACGTTTCGAGGCATCCGATGACCGCATTACTCTCGATGGCCGCGTTCGCGCTCGCCAGTTCCATTTCTCCCGGCCCGGTCAACGTCGTCGCGCTGAGCGCCGGCGCGCAGCACGGGCTCGCCGCGAGTCTGCGGCACGTCACTGGCGCGACGGTCGGTTTCACGTTGCTGCTTCTGTTGATCGGCCTCGGCCTGCACGAATTGCTCGCGCGCTTTCCCAATCTGATCGAGATCGTCAAATGGGCGGGCGTGGGCTTTCTGCTCTACATGGCCTACAAGCTCGCCATCGACAACGGCCAGCTCGGCGCGGACAAGCCGGCGCGCGGGCCGTCGTTCGCGCACGGCGCGGCCATGCAATGGCTCAATCCGAAGGCGTGGCTCGCGTCGCTGGCCGGCATGGGCGCGTATGCGGCAGGCGGCGACGGCGGGCTCGTCTGGCGATTCACGGCGCTGTACTTCGTGATCTGCTATCTATCGATCGCGAGCTGGGCGTATGCCGGCACGTTTTTGCGCAGGCATCTGCGTGAAGCGAAGCGGGTCCGGGTGTTCAATCGCGTGATGGCGGCGCTGCTCGCGCTCAGTGCGATGTATCTGCTCGTGGAGTGACGCGAGCCGCGCCTGCTTCCTGACGCGGCTTCGTGCCGCGTCACGCTCCGCTGCGATATTGGCCCGGCGTCGCCGCCACCAGCCGCTTGAAGGTGTGCTGCAAATGCGCCTGATCGGCGAAGCCGGCATCGAGCGCGACATCGGCGATCAGTGCCCCGCGCCGCAGTTGCGCGCGACTGTACTGGATGCGTCGGTTGATCAGATACGCGTGGGGCGTCATGCCGTAGCGCAGCTTGAACGCGCGTATCAGGTGCGACGCGGACAGCCCGGCGGCTTCGCACATATCGTCGAGTTTCAGCGCGCGCGTGCAGTTTTCGGCGATGTACTCCGCGGCGCGCGCGAGTTGGCCGCTCACGGCACGCTCGGGCAGGCTCGCCGGATTGAGCGTTTGCTGCACGCTGGAGAAGAAGGTGATGGCCGCGCTTTCCTTGCGCAGCGTGTCGATGTCGTCGTCGTTACCGGCGAGAATCGCACACAGCCGGTTCAGGCCGTCGAACAGCGCGGCGTCGAGCGTCATGATCTGCGAAAACGCGCGGAACGCATGATTCTCGTTGAAGCCCAGTTCGTGCTGCAGTTTCGTGAACCACGCAACGTCGACGTGCAGCATCCGATACGACCACCGCTCGCCGGCAACCGGGTTGCACGCGTGCACATCGTCGGGGTTCATCATCACGACGGCGCCCGCGCCGACCCATTCCCGCGCGTGGCGGTTCAGATACACGCTGCGGCCTCCCGTCACCGCGCCGATCGAAAACGTTTCGTGCGAATGTTTGGCGTAGCAGACCTTGCGGCCATCGTCGATGGAACGCGCCTCGATGAACGGCAGCGCCGCGCTGCGCCAGAAGCGCGGCGCGTCTGCGCCTTTTGCGCGTGCGGCGTTCGCAGCGCTTGCCGCTTCGATCGTCTCGCTCATGCGCGCTCTCCGGTTGATCCGCCGACTTCGCCGTTGTCTCCGACTTCGCGAAGCCTACGTATCGTAGCCGTCAAACGCATGGCCAACAAGCGAACGCGCGGCGCCGCTCGCAAACGGCGCCGCCGGCCGAACGCGACGCGATTACTTCGCGCTGACGTCGATATTGCCGAGATATTTCGCGGCGAGCGTCTTCACCGTGCCGTCGGCTTGCACCTTCGCGATCGCGGCGTTCAACTGATCGCGCAGCGCGGTATCACCCTTGCGAATGCCGTATGCGATGCCGCTGCCGAGAATCTTGTCGTCACGCACAGGCTGACCGACGAACGCGTAGCCCTTACCTTCGGGCTTCGACAGAAAGCCCGTTTGTCCGGCCGGCGCGAGCACGAGCGTGCCGTCGAGACGGCCAGCCGTCAGATCGGCATAGACCTGGTTCTGATCCTGATACGGCAGCACGATCACGCCGGCCGGTTCCCAATGCACCTTAGCGAAGGTCTCCTGAATCGAGCCTTGCAGTACGCCGATGCGCTTGCCCTTCAGCGACTCAGGCGTCGGCTGCAAACCGCTGTCGCTGCGCGCGATCAGCTGCGACGGCACGCGATAGACGACGGTCGTGAAATCGATCGCCTGGCGGCGCTGCTCGGTCGCGTTCATCGCTGAATTGATCGCGTCGAACTTGCGGCCTTGCAGCGCCGGAATCAGGCCGTCGAACGAGGTTTCCACCCACTTGCACGTCATGTGCGCGGCCGCGCAGACCGCGTTGCCCACGTCGATATCGAGCCCTTGCAGTTCGCCGTTCGGTCCTTTCGACTCGAACGGCGGGTACTGCGCTTCGAGGCCGAAACGCAGCGTCGCGGTATCGGCGGCGCTTGCGGCCGACGATGTTGCGAGCGACGCGCCGGCACAGGCCAGCGCCACCAAGCACTTGAGCAACTTCATAACATCTCCCTTCATTCTTCGAATACCTTGATGACTTCGATAGTTCGAGTGTGCTCTCGCGCGCTCAGATTTCACACAAACGCCGCGCGCCTTCGAGCAGCGTCGCGTCGTCCTTCGAGAAACTCAGGCGAATCAGCCCCGAATCCGTGCCGTCGGTGTAGAACGCCGACAACGGAATCGTCGCGACGCGCGCATCGCGGATCAGGCGCAGCACGAAATCGCTGTCGCTTTCATCGGAGAAGCCGCGGAACCGGGCGAGCATAAAGAAACTGCCTTCGCTCGGCAACAGCTCGAAGCGCGATTCGCGCAGCGCATGCGCGAGCAGATCGCGTTTCTTCTGATAGAAGTCGGACAGGCCGAGGTAGCTGTCGCGATTGGCGAGCGCGTCGACGAACGCGTGTTGCATCGGCGTATCGGCGGAGAACACCATGAACTGATGGACCTTGCGGATCTCGTCCATCAGCGCGGCGGGCGCGAGGCAGTAGCCGACGCGCCAGCCGGTCACGTGGTACGACTTGCCGAACGACGACACGATCACGCTGCGCTCGGCGAGTTCCTGATGGCGCGCCATGCTCTGATGCTTCGCGCCGTCGAACACGACGTGTTCGTAGACCTCGTCGGACAGAATCACGATGTCGGTGTTGCGTGTGAGCGCCTTCAGCCGCTCGATATCGGCGTCGCTAAAAATCGTCGCGGTCGGATTGTGCGGTGTGTTGACGATGATCATGCGCGTCTTCGGCGTGATCGCGGCGGCGACTTCATCCCAGTTCACGCGGAAGTGATCGAGCGACAGCTTGATCGCGACCGGCTTCGCGCCCTGCAGGCGCACGATCGGGCCGTAGCTGTCGAACGACGGCTCGAAGTAGATCACTTCGTCGCCCGGATGCACGAGCGCGCTGATCGTCGAATAAAGACCTTCGCTCGCGCTCGCGAGCACGGTCACCTCGCTGGCGGGGTCGTAGCGCACGCCGTACAGCGTTTCGACCTTGTCGGCGAGCGCTTCGCGCAGCGCGCCGATGCCGGCCATCGGCGCGTACTGGTTGTGGCCGGCGCGCATCGCCTGCGCGACGCCGTCGACGAGCTTCGGGTCCGGCGCGAAATTCGGCGCGCCCTGCGACAGGTTCAACGCATCGTGTTGCGCGGCCAGTTGGCCGATCACGGTAAAAATGGTGGTGCCGACGTCCGGCAGTTTCGAGCGGGCTTGCATGGCGCTCTGCATAAGACTTTCTCCCTATCTACACCCGCCGGCGGCCGCGCGAATGGCGGCGGCGGGGCGTTCCTTCCGGTGGGGTGATTAGGCATCAGCCAAAGAACGCTCACAATCGAAACTTTGTCATGCGCGGCATGCGTTTTCTTCATGGCTCGCGCGAAGCCGCTCGACGCAGGCCTAAGCCGGCGGGTTCATGGTTTGCGGGGACGCGGTGCGGATTTCGGGGAACGCGGGTAACTGCGTAGGTATGAAGGAATGTGATGCAGAGCGGCCCGGGCGCGAAAACGGCCGCTGACGCGGCCGTTTTCGAGTTATTGGACTTTCAATGAAAGCCGGAGCTTCGGGTGAATCAGGCTTCGTCCATCAAACGAACCTTGACCTTGCGCCCCTTCAGCTTGCCCGCGCTGAGCCGGCGCACCGCCTCGCGCGCGATGCTGCGCTCCACCGCGACATAGGTCGACATGTCGGTCACGTTGATCTTGCCGATCTGCGAGCCCGCGAAGCCGGCGTCGCCGGTCAGCGCGCCGAGCACGTCGCCGGGACGGATCTTGTCCTTGCGGCCGCCGAGGATCTGCAGCGTTTCCATCGGCGGCAGCAGCGGGTCGTTGCTGGCCGCCTTCAGCTCGGCCAGCTTGTGCCATTCGACGTCGCGCTTGTGCGCCTGCTCGATCCCACCGACGCGCCCCATCTCGTCCATGCTCGCGAGACTCAGCGCCCAGCCTTCCTGATCGGCGCGGCCCGTGCGGCCGATGCGATGCGTGTGCACTTCCGGGTCCGGCGTCACGTCGACGTTGATCACCGCTTCGAGTTGCGCGATGTCGAGGCCGCGCGCGGCAACGTCGGTCGCGACGAGCACCGAGCAGCTGCGGTTCGCGAACTGGATCAGCACCTGATCGCGCTCGCGCTGATCGAGTTCGCCGTGCAGCGCAAGCGCATGGAAGCCCTGCGCGCGCAGCACGTCGAGCAGATCGCGGCACTGCTGCTTCGTGTTGCAGAACGCGATCGTGCTGACCGGACGATAGTGATTCAACAGCAGACCGACCGCGTGCAGACGCTCGTCTTCGGTCACTTCGTAGAAGCGCTGACGGATCTTGCTGTCGTCGTGCCGCTCGGCAAGTTTGACTTCCTTCGGGTTTCGCAGGAATTGCTGGCTCAGCTTCGCGATGCCCTCGGGGTACGTCGCCGAAAACAGCAGCGTTTGGCGCTCTTTCGGGCATTGCCTTGCGACCTTCGCGATGTCGTCGAAGAAACCCATGTCGAGCATGCGGTCGGCTTCGTCGAGCACGAGCGTGTTCAGCGATTGCAGATCGAGGCTGCCGCGTTCGAGGTGATCCATGATGCGGCCCGGCGTGCCGACCACGACGTGCGCGCCATGTTCGAGGCTCGCCGTCTGCGGACGCATCGGCGTGCCGCCGCACAAGGTCAGCACCTTGATGTTTTCTTCCGCGCGCGCGAGACGGCGGATTTCCTGCGTGACCTGATCGGCGAGTTCGCGCGTCGGGCACAGCACCATTGCCTGCGTGCCGAATTTGCGTGCATCGAGGCGCGCGAGCAGCGCCAGCGAAAACGCCGCGGTCTTGCCGCTGCCGGTTTTCGCCTGCGCGATCAGATCTTGACCGGCGAGCGCGATCGGCAGGCTCGCCGCCTGGATCGGCGTCATCTCGACGTAGCCGAGCTGCGTCAGGTTCGCGAGCGTGGCGGGCGGTAGCGGCAGCTCGCTGAATGCGGCGCCGGCGGGGGTAGGACTGTTCATAGGATCGTCTGTAGGAATCGCGATTACTCAGCCATCGGGCCCTGATCGGGGCGGCCCGGCAACTGCTCGTACAGCACCGCGCCGTTGTCGCCGTCGAAACGCTCGACGTAATTGCGCGCGCCGCACAGCGGGCAGCGGAACAGCAGCCCCTGGCCTTCGTTCTTGATGACGACGTCGGATTGCTCCCACTGCGCGCCGCAGGACTGGTTTCTACAGGTGAACACGTTGATTCTCCAACTGGATTCGATGATCGATTCGCAAGGTCGCACAGGCGGCCTTGCCGTGTATGGGGTTGCCGCGCCGGCGCTGCGTCGTGACGCGATAGCGCTCGACGGCAAGCATGGCGTCAGCCGAGATGCGTATGCCGCGGACGCGGCACGGCCACATCCATGTCGGTCAGGCCGTGCACGATGCCGCAGTCTTCGACCGGATGCTCGCCGTGGCATTGGTCGCGCAGCGTCGTCAGTTGCGCCTTCAGCTGCTGCAGTTCTTCGATACGCGTGTCGATGTGCGCGATGTGCTCGTCGACCAGCGTATGCATGCCGCCGCAGCCGTTCGCCGGCGCGTCGGTCAGACGCAGCAATGCGCGGATTTCGTCGTGAGTCATGTCGAGCGCGCGGCAATTGCGGATGAAGCGCAGGCGCTCGACATGCTTTGCCGTGTAACTGCGGTAATTGGCTTCGGTGCGCTCCGCCTCGGGCAGCAGGCGCTCTTTCTCGTAGAAACGGATGGTTTCCGTCGTGCAATGGGCGATTTTCGCCAGTTCGCCGATTTTCATGGACCCTTCCTCCACGCGGCCTTGACCTTGTAGTGGCTTCAGGGTGTTTACTAGACCACAAATCGCACGAGGAAGCCACCAATGCCTGACACCTGCCGTATTGCCACCGATCGTCCGGAACGGGAGGAAGCTTGTATACACGGGGGTTGCGGCGACATTGATGCGCGGCGCGACCATGCTCACGGCAGGGGCACGGGTGAGGGATGTGGGCATTCGCATGGCGGTGAACATGCTTGTGGCGCCGACGTGGGCGGCGGTGATCGGCATGAAGGGCACGATCATCAGGACGGTCGTGATCACGGCCACGCCCATGATCACGCTGCTGTCGCTTGCTGCGCCGCTAGCGCTTTTGCGCCTGCGTCGCTGCGCCTGCCTCCGTCCGAAGCCGTCGACGACGACCTTTGCACCGCAATCCGCATCCTGCAGATGGACTGCCCGACCGAGGAAGCGCTGATCCGCAAGAAACTCGGCCGTATGCCGGCCGTGCGTAGCGTGGACTTCAACCTGATGCAGCGCGTGCTAACTGTCGTCCACGCGCCGGAGGCGCTCGAGTCGGTCCTCGCCGCCCTGCGCTCGCTCGACTTCACGCCCGACCTGGCAAGCGACGCCGGAAAGGGTGGGAACGCCGACGCGGTGCCCCAGGCAGCCACTGACGCAATGCGCAAGCCGTGGTGGCCCCTGATTCTCGCCGGCATCGTCGCGGGAGCCTCAGAAGCCGCTAGCTGGCTCGGCGCGCCGGCCTGGGTGGTGGCGGGTATGGCGGTCGTCGCGATTGCCTCCTGTGGCCTCACGACATATCGCAAGGGCTGGGTCGCGCTGCGCAACGGCAACTTGAACATCAACGCGCTGATGAGCATCGCCGTGACCGGCGCGGCGCTGCTCGGCCAGTGGCCCGAAGCCGCAATGGTGATGGTGCTCTTCACGATCGCCGAACTGATCGAGGTGCGCTCGCTCGACCGCGCGCGCAACGCGATCGAAGGGCTCATGCGGCTCACGCCCGAACAGGCCAGCGTGCAGCAGCCCGATGGAGCGTGGCAGCCCGTCCGCGTCGACGCGATCGTGCCCGGGACGCTCGTGCGCGTGAAGCCGGGCGAGCGGATCGCGCTCGATGGCGAAATCGTCGCGGGCCGCTCGAGCGTCGATCAGGCGCCGATCACCGGCGAGAGCCTGCCCGTCGACAAGGCGATCGGCGACGCCGTATTCGCCGGCACGATCAACCAGGCGGGCTCGTTCGACTATCAAGTGACGGCGGCCGCGGGCAACACGACGCTCGCGCGGATCATCCACGCGGTCGAGGAGGCGCAGGGCACGAAGGCGCCGACGCAGCGCTTCGTCGATGAATTCGCGCGCGTTTATACGCCGATCGTGTTCGCGATTGCGCTCGCCGTCGCTCTGGTCCCACCACTCGTGTTCGGTGGAGCGTGGCACGCGTGGGTGTACAAGGCGCTGGTGCTGCTCGTGATCGCGTGTCCGTGCGCGCTCGTGATTTCGACGCCGGTGACGATCGTCAGCGGGCTCGCGGCCGCGGCGCGCAAGGGGATTCTGATCAAGGGTGGCGTTTATCTCGAACAGGGTCGCAAGCTGACCCGGCTGGCGTTCGATAAGACCGGGACGATTACGCACGGGAAGCCAGTGCAGACGGAGTTTGAGGTGGTCGGTGACGCGGGTGAAACGTTCCGATACCGTACGCTTGCGGCAAGCCTCGCGGGCCGCTCCGACCACCCTGTTTCGATGGCGATCGCTGCTGCCGCCAATAACGACGGCGTCGAACACCTACATGTCGATGCATTCGAAGCGATCGCTGGACGCGGCGTGCGCGGCGATATCAACGGTATCGGGTACTGGCTCGGCAATCATCGCCTGGTCGAGGAACTGGGACGCTGCTCGCCGCAACTCGAAGCGCGTCTCGATGCGCTCGAACAGCACGGCAAAACCGTCGTGATGCTCGCCGATGCGCAGCGCGTGCTCGCGCTGTTTGCGGTCGCTGACACGGTGAAGGAAACGAGCCGCGCCGCCGTCGCCGAATTACGGCGGCTCGGCGTCGGCACCACGATGCTGACCGGCGACAACCGTCATACCGCCGAGGCGATCGCGCAGCAGGTCGGCGTCGATGAAGCGCGCGGCGATCAGTTGCCCGAGGACAAGCTCGACGCGGTCACGCAATGGTCGAGCGATGGCGCGACGGTCGGCATGGTCGGCGACGGCATCAACGATGCGCCCGCGCTCGCGCGCGCCGACATCGGCTTCGCGATGGGTGCGATGGGTACCGACACCGCGATCGAAACCGCCGACGTCGCGTTGATGGACGACGATCTGCGGAAGATTCCGACGTTTATCCGGTTGTCGAAGGCGACGTGCGGAGTGCTGGTGCAGAACATCGCGCTCGCGCTTGGCATCAAGAGCGTGTTCTTCGTGCTGACGTTGATGGGCTTCGGCACGATGTGGATGGCGGTGTTCGCAGATGTCGGTGCGAGTTTGCTGGTAGTGGGCAATGGGTTGAGGTTGTTGCGGAAGTGACGGGCGCGTGAGGTTTGCGCTCGTTGCGTCCTACGCTGAACCGTCGTTCACGGCAGGATGCGTCGGAGCGCTGGCTAGCAGCTCATCGCTGTCGTCTTTCAAGCCCACCCCTGTCAGTCTCAGCTTCCTCGCCTGCGTGAGCAGATAGTGCAGCTTGTGCGCGGCTTGCGGATAGTCGAGGCCTTGCGGGCGCACGTTGGAAATGCAGTTGCGCTGGGCGTCGCTGCACCCCGTTTTCGGCGCGTACGTGACGTAGATGCCGAGGCTATCCGGTGAACTCAAACCCGGCCGCTCGCCGATCAGCATCACAACGATTTTCGCGTCGAGCAATTCGCCGATCTCGTCGCCGAGTGCGACGCGTGCCTGACGCGCGACCACTACGGGACCGATGGTCCAACCCGCGAGCTTTGGATGTATAACTTGCAGCAACGGTACAGCCTGCTTCGATGCGGCGAACGCCGATAGACCATCGCCGATCACAAACAGTACATCGCTTGATTGCGATGGCAGTCGGGCAAGCGTCGCGCGACTCTCCTCCGACAGACGCCGCCCAAGATCAGGGCGCCTCAAATAATGCTCGCGATCCGGCGCGGCGCTATGCACGTCGAGCGTGTTGAAACCTTGCGCGCGCAGTTGTGCGTGCAGCGGGTCCACGTCGAGCGGATGGTGCACGGCGTCGCGCGCCTGCGCATGCGCGAGATTGAACGCGAGCAATGGTGCGGTCGGCAGGCTGTTGCCCGCTCGGCCCAACGCGATGCGTGCCTGCGTAAACCGACGCAGCGCGCTCCACGGGTCCTTGTCGCGTGCGTCGTTCTCGCTCATGCGATCCCCATCCAGTCGCGCGCGCCTTCGAGCAGCGGTTGCCGCGCCGATGCGCCGATCAACGCGCCGCGTGCGTCGATGATCTGCATCGACTCCAGCCATTCCTCGAATTCCGGCGCGCGGCGCAAACCGAGCACGTCGCGCACGTACAGCGCGTCGTGAAAGGACGTGCTCTGATAGTTGAGCATGACGTCGTCCGCGCCAGGTACGCCCATGATGAAATTGATGCCCGCTACGCCGAGCAGCGTCAGCAGATTGTCCATGTCGTCCTGGTCCGCTTCGGCGTGGTTCGTGTAGCAGATGTCGCAACCCATCGGCACGCCGAGCAGCTTGCCGCAGAAGTGATCCTCGAGACCCGCGCGCGTGATCTGCTTGCCATCGTACAAATACTCGGGGCCGATGAAACCGACTACCGTGTTCACCAGAAACGGCTTGAACTTGCGCGCGACCGCATAGGCGCGCGCCTCGCAGGTCTGCTGGTCAACGCCGAAATGCGCATCCGCCGACAACGCGCTGCCCTGCCCCGTTTCGAAGTACATCAGATTGCTGCCGACGGTGCCGCGTTGGAGCGACAGCCCCGCCTCGTACGCTTCCTGCAGCAGCGCGAGCGAAATGCCAAAGCTCGCGTTCGCTTTTTCGGTACCGGCGATCGACTGGAATACGAGATCGACCGGCGCGCCTTTTTCCATCGCGGCGATCGTGCTCGTCACGTGCGTGAGTACGCACGACTGCGTCGGTACCTGATAGCGCTGGCGGAAGTCGTCGATCATCTGCAGCAGCTTCGTGATCGCGGCGAGGTTGTCGCTCGCGGGGTTGATGCCGATCAGCGCGTCGCCGCAGCCGTACATCAGGCCGTCGAGCATCGAGGCGGCGATGCCTTTGACGTCGTCGGTTGGGTGGTTCGGTTGCAGGCGTACGGACATGCGGCCCGGTAAGCCGACCGTGTTGCGAAAGCGGGTGATGACCGGGCGTTTACGGGCGGCGGTAATCAGGTCCTGGTTGCGCATCAGCTTTGAGACGGCGGCGACCATTTCTGGTGTTAGGCCCTCGGTGATGCGGGTGAGTGCGTCGGTGTCGGTTGTGGTGCTGAGTAGCCAATTGCGGAAGTCGCCTACCGTCAGATGGGAGATTTCGGCGAAGGCTGCTGGCGAGTGATCGTCGATGATCAGGCGGGTGACTTCGTCGGTTTCGTAGGGGATCAGCGGTTCGTTCAGGAACGTGCGTAGCGGCACCTCGGCGAGCGCCATTTTGGCGGCGACCCGCTCTTCTTCGCTCGCTGCCGCGATGCTTGCGAGCTGGTCGCCCGAGCGTTGCGGGCTCGCTTTCGCGAGCAGGGTCTTCAGGTCGGCGAAGCGGTACGTGCGACTGCCGATCGACTCGGTGTAGCTCATGTTTGCGGCTCCATCGCCTCGCGCGAACGCGGGTAGGAATGGGAACGGCGGTTACATGCTGCAGGTTGCTTGCTGCTGGTGCTGGTGCTGCGCACTACACGATAGCGCCAAACGGCGGCAGCGTCACGTTGCGGAGATTGGGGCTGTTTGCCGATGCTGTGTCTGGCGCTCCTGCTCGCGTCCACGGGGCGCGGTCAACAGGCGCTCAACCCCTTTGTGCGCACCGCTTGAAATCCGCAGGATTTGGTAAACGGCCGACACTCGCTGACGTGATACTTTGTTCGCATCCTCTCGCGCCAATTTTCTGCGGTCCAGTCATGAACGAATCAGACCATCAGGCTCGATACGAGACGCGACTCGCACGGGTGCTCGACCATATCTACGATCACCTCGACGAACCGCTCGATATAGGACGGCTTGCGGAGATTGCTTGTTTGTCACCCTATCACTGGCACCGGATTTATCCGGCGATGTGTGGCGAGACGGTCGCGACGACCGTGCGGCGTTTACGGTTGCATCGCGCAGCGGGTTTTCTTGCGAGTAGTTCGATGCCGATTGCTCAGATTGCCGAGCGTTCGGGGTATAGCAGTTTGCAGGCTTTTTCGCGGACGTTTCGCGCGGTGTTTGGTGTGCCGCCGGCGCAGTATCGCAGGCAAGGCACGCATGGCCGGTTTCGGCCGGCGCTTTCAGGAGACGATCAGATGACGATGATTCGTGAGGTCATGATTCGTTATATGGAGCCGATGGAGATTTTGTCGGTCGATCATGTCGGACCTTATATGCAGATCGGAAAGGCTTTTGATGCTTTGTTGGGGTGGCTTGCGAAACATAATCTGCTGGAGGCGCAGATGCGGATGATCGGGGTTTACTTCGATGATCCGGGAGTGGTCGAGGAGAAGGCGTTGCGGTCGAAGGCGGGTGTGTTGTTGCCGGGGCCTGTGATGGCTGAAGTGGCTTCGGCTGTTGGGATGGGTGAGGCGGTTTCTGCCACGCGTATACGCGGTGGGGAATATGCGGTGCTGCGGCATGTTGGGCCGTATAGCGATATGCGAGCGGCTTATGAGTGGTTGTACGGGACCTGGCTCGTGCAGTCTGGGAGGGAGGCGGCGGATGCGCCGGTGTTTGAGGAGTATTTGAACAGTCCCAAGAAGACTGCGGCTGCGGAGCTGGTTACGGAGATTTGTTTGCCGTTGGGGTGAGGTGTGGGTGGCTGCGTTGGTGCTCGCTGGTTCTGCGTCCTGCGATGTTGCTGTCGTTATGTGCGTATACGTTGCGCGTGTTTCGGGGTGCTTCTCCGGTTTTTATAGTCTTTATATATGTATACGTAGTAATCTTTAACAAGTGGGGCGTTCGGCTGTGGATAACGTGGAAGTTCGGTTACGGATCAACGCGCTGCAGAATCGATAACCCTTGGGAGCGCGTGCGGACAGGTTAACGGAGCCAGGGAGAAGTTTTAGCCGACCGGTTAACGCGGCGCATTTATCAAGGTTTCGCCCACAATATGTTCGGCTGTTTTTACAAAAGTTTTCCAAAGGGGGATGTGGATAAGTGGCCTCGAGTGAATGGCCATTTTTTGAAGATCTAGTTAGCGGCAACTGAATAGTGGCGACCCGTTCGCGCAGAAAGCAAATCTCCGCGCGTTTTACGTAACAGCCCAAAGCAATGCTGTTCCCGCCAGTTTCAACGGAATTACGGGGCACGTGTCGGTGTCGGCTTAAGCGTAGTGGTAACCAGGTTGGCTATTGCCTTCTTCGTTTGCTCCGTCGCGCTCTCGTCGTACCCGATTGTCACGCCCCGTTCGACACAGGGGTCCGCATATGAGAACGGCAGGTTGCTTTTGACGTTAAGCAAATGTCCCGCACTGTGTTCTTCCCATGCACAATTGCGCACTGTTTGCGCTTTCGGCAGAGAGGTTGGATGTGCGAAGGCGCGCGCATCGAAAATATGATTAACCCCGGCAAACTCGGTCAGCTCTACGTCCGCCCCCTTGGCTTTCAGCCGTTCCACATAGGCCTTGCAAGGCGCGACCGGGTCATAGTTGTCTGCGCTTCCATGGAATATGCGAATGGGAGCCTTTGATACGTTGTCGTCATCGAGGTAGCGGGCACTGCAGTCTGGGTAAAGTGGAACATAGGCTGCAAATCCTGGAGTCAACGCATCGGCATGCGCTTTCTGGAAGCGCACCATGCTCGCGTAGAGCGTGTCTTGCCCTCCACGGGAAAAGCCCATTAGCATCACGCGGCTCGCGTCGACATGAGGGTTTTTGGAAATAAGGCTGAGCGCGCGATACGCGTCTTCTGTCTGGGCGAGTCTGCCAAGCTGACTCTGGTCATTGATTGTGTTTTCTATGCCTCGGCCCGTGAAACTGTCGACCACGAAAGTGGCGACGCCCAACGACAGGAACCACTGCTCCCAGTCCGCTATCTGGCCGCCGATACCCCCAGACGGGTGCAGCAGTATGACGGCGGGCAGCCTGTCGGTCCCGGGTCGAGGCAGCCGCAATTCACCGGCTATCGTCACGCGCTTGCCGTCTTCGCTTCCGGCCAGAAATTGCTCGTCCGTGAGCGTCATCGACTCGAATGGAATGACTTCCATTCGCGCCACCTGCGCGTAGGGGACGCGCGGAATGCAAAGGAGCACAAGGACTAGCAAAAGGAACGGCAAGCCTCTCACACTTGCGAACATGGCCGTCTCCCATGAGTACGGACAGAGTTATTTATGCAGCGTTATAGGCGGTCCGGGCAGGAATGCAATGCAAATGACAGAATTGTCGTGATACGACAGACGGTGACGGCAGACGGCAGACGGCAGACGGCAGACGGCAGACGGCAGACGGCAGACGGCAGACGGCAGACGGCAGACGGCAGACGGCAGACGGCAGGCACTTTATCGATTCGCCGGGTCGCGCATGTCCAGAAAGTCGAGGATTCGAGTCGCTTTAGCCGTTCGGAATCGCCGAGCGCGATCGGCGCGCGAGCGTAGCGCCGATTTCACTTCGCCGCCCCCAGGTTGATTCCTGAGCGGGGAGAGGAGCAAAAACTCGAAGAAAGCCACCAACAGCTGTTTGGCCTGAATGTCGACTCCGCGAGCAGGAAGAAAAGCTCAAGCAGTATCAGCACGTCGACGTATTGTTCATCAGCCTGACTATTAATAAAAAGACCCATAAGTTTCTCAACTTACGGGCCCGTTTTTCTCAGGTTATGCGTCTACCTACAACACACCCTCAAACGTCGATATTCCCCGCCCTCAACGCATTCGACTCAATAAAAGCCCTGCGCGGCTCCACGTCATCCCCCATGAGCGTAGTAAAGATGCCATCAGCAGCAATAGCATCCTCAATCTGCACCCGAAGAAGACGCCGCACCGCAGGATCCATAGTCGTCTCCCAAAGCTGCTCCGGATTCATCTCCCCGAGGCCTTTATAGCGCTGCTTGGACATGTTCCTCTCAGCATCAGCCAGCAGCCACTTCATCGCACTCTTAAAGTCGGTGACAGCCATACTCCGCTCCCCACGCTTGATCACAGCGCCAGAGCCAATCAACCCCTTGAACGTATTAGCGGTCGTCACAAGCTGCTGATAATCCGCAGTCAACTGAAACTCTTCATCGATCACAGAAATCTTCTGATTCCCATGATGCGTCCGCGCGACGCGCAGCGAGCGCAGCTCCCGCACAGGGTCATACATCGTGGTCACGGTCACCTCAGGCTTCAACGCATCATCCCGCAGCTTCGCTTCGAGCGCGCGCGCCGAAGCCTCGGCCGCCTGCTCACTGGACAGATCGATAGCAACCCCATCCATCACGGCCTCGAGCGCACCCGCGTCATACAGCCGGCTCAACCGATCAACCACGGCCTGCGCCAACAGATAAGCCCGAGCCAACTCACCCAACGCATCCCCGGTAATCGGAGTCGCACCTTCAGAAGCCACCAACTCCGACCCCTGCAACGCGAGCCGAAGAATATGAGCGTTGACTTCCGACTCATCCTTCAGATACCGCTCATCCTTCCCCGCCTTGATCTTGTAAAGCGGCGGCTGCGCGATATAGATATACCCTCGCTCGATCATCTCCGGCATCTGCCGATAGAAGAACGTCAACAACAGCGTCCGAATGTGCGCGCCATCGACGTCAGCATCGGTCATGATGATGATGCGGTGATAGCGCAGCTTGTCGAGGTTGTAGTCTTCCTTACCGATCCCGCACCCAAGCGCGGTAATCAGCGTAACGATCTGCTCGGAAGAAAGCAGCTTGTCGTAACGCGCCTTCTCGACGTTCAGCACCTTGCCGCGCAGCGGCAAGATAGCCTGAAACTTCCGATCACGCCCCTGCTTCGCCGACCCACCCGCCGAGTCACCCTCGACGATATAAATCTCCGACTTCGCCGGGTCCTTCTCCTGGCAATCGGCGAGCTTCCCGGGCAAACCGACGCCATCGAGCACGCCCTTACGGCGCGTCATCTCACGCGCCTTGCGCGCCGCGTCGCGCGCACGCGCCGCATCGACGATCTTGCCGCAGATGATCTTCGCGTCGGCCGGCGTCTCGAGCAGGAATTCCTCGAGCGCCTTTGCGACCACTTCTTCCACCGGCGCGCGCACTTCCGACGACACCAGCTTGTCCTTCGTCTGCGAGCTGAACTTCGGCTCCGGCACCTTCACCGACAGCACGCACGACAGCCCTTCACGCATGTCGTCGCCCGAGGTCTCGACCTTTGCCTTCTTCGCGACTTCGTGATCGGCGATGTACTTGTTCAGCACGCGCGTCATCGCCGCACGCAGACCGGTAAGGTGCGTGCCGCCATCGCGCTGCGGAATGTTGTTCGTGAAGCACAGCACGTTTTCGTTGTAGCTGTCGTTCCACTGCATCGCCACTTCGACGCCCACACTATCCTTCTCGCCCATGATGTGGAAGATGTTCGGGTGCAGCACGGACTTGTTCTTGTTGATGTACTCGACAAAACCCTTCACGCCGCCGACGAACGCGAAATCCTCTTCCTTACCCGAGCGCTGATCCACCAATCGAATCCGCACGCCGTTATTGAGGAACGAAAGCTCACGAATCCGCTTCGCGAGAATGTCGTAGTGGTATTCAACATTGCCGAAAATCTTTTCATCGGCCATGAAATGCACTTCGGTGCCGCGGTTTTCGGTGTCGCCGATCACCTGTATCGGCGACGTGGTCACGCCGTCGATCTCTTCGAGCACGCGGTTCTGCGGCACACCACGGTGGAATTCCATGAAGTGCTTCTTGCCGTCGCGGCGCACGGTGAGGCGCAACCACGCCGACAGCGCGTTCACGCACGACACGCCCACGCCGTGCAGGCCGCCCGACACCTTGTAGCTGTTCTGGTCGAACTTGCCGCCGGCGTGCAGCTCGGTCATCACGATTTCGGCGGCGCTGCGCTTCGGATCGTGCTTGTCGTCCATCTTGAGGCCGGTCGGCACGCCGCGGCCGTTGTCGGTGATCGACACGGAGTTGTCCGCGTGGATGATCACCTGGATGTCGTTGCAATGGCCGGCGAGCGCTTCGTCGATCGAGTTGTCGAGCACTTCGAACACGAGGTGGTGCAAACCGGTGCCATCCGATGTATCCCCGATGTACATCCCAGGCCGCTTGCGCACGGCTTCCAGACCTTCGAGGATCTGGATGGACGAGGCGCCGTAGCTGTTATCGGGCTGCGTATTGTTCGTTTCAGTCATGGATTTTTTCCGGTTCTGCGTTACTGCAAGGTTGCTGCTCTGGACTTTTCAAAACGCCATAAAAACGCCAAAGGGGCGCTGCGCCCCTTGGTGTTCTTCTTGATGTTGGACGCGTCAGATGCGCATCGGCATCACCACGTACTTGAATTCGTCGTTCTCGGGAATCGTGATCAATGCGCTGGAGCTGGCATCACCCAGGCTCACCTGCAGCATGTCGACCTTCAAATTCGCGAGCACGTCGAGCAGATACGTGACGTTGAACCCGATATCGACGCTGTCGCCGTCGTATGCGATTTCCAGTTCTTCCTGCGCCTCTTCCTGATCGGCGTTGGTCGACATGATCTTCAACTGGCCCGGCTCGACGATGCAGCGCACGCCCTTGAACTTATCCGACGTCAGAATCGCCGCGCGTTGCAGCGAACGCTGCAGTTCTTCGCGGCCAATCTGGAATTTGTTCTTGTGCGACTTCGGAATCACGCGCTGGAAGTCGGGGAACTTGCCTTCCACGAGCTTCGACACGAGTTCAACCTGACCGAACGTGAACTTGACCTGCGTCTGCGCGATGTCAATCTTCAGCGTGTCGTCGATGTCTTCGAGCAGGCGCTGCAGTTCGAGAATCGTCTTGCGCGGAATGATCACTTCGTGGCGCGCGAAGGAGCCCTCGATCTTCATCGACGAGAACGCGAGACGGTGACCGTCGGTCGCGACCGCCATCAGCTGATCGCCGTCCACCACCAGCAACATGCCGTTCAGGTAGTAGCGGATGTCCTGCTGGGCCATCGAGAAATGGACCATGCCGAGCAGCTGGCGGAACGTCTTTTGAGGAACCACCAGGCTCGCGCCGTAGTCTTTGGCCTGAGCGACGGTCGGGAATTCGTCCGCGGCGAGCGTCTGCAGCGCAAAGCGGCTCTTGCCGGATTGCACGGTCAGACGCTTGTCGTTCAGCGTCAGCGTGACCTGGCCGTCAGGCATCGCGCGCAGAATGTCGAGGAGCTTGCGCGCCGCCACCGTGGTCGCGACCGAATCGCCGCCCACGCCGAAATCGGCGCGCGTGGTGATCTGCAACTCCAGGTCGGTCGACAGGAACGATATGTCAGGACCGTTCTTGGTGATCAGCAAATTGGCGAGGATCGGCAACGTATGGCGGCGTTCGACGATGCCGCTCACGGTTTGCAGCGGCCTGAGGAGGTTGTCGCGTTCGGTCTTGACCAGTTGCATAGGGTTCCTTCGTTGATATAACGGCCTGCACGCCTTACGGGACAAGCTTTTCAGCGCGCAGCCACGGCTCCCCGTCGGCGCCCTGAAAAGCGCCCGACACGGCGTGAAATCCGCCCGTCGCCGCCGGGCGGTTAAACCTGTATTGTGCCTGAAAACGGGACCGCCTCACTAAAATGGGGGCGAGTTCGGGAATAAACAGGTCGATTTTGTAGGGCGTGGTCCGGGCTGCCGCCGACTTGTCGCGCCGCTGCGCGGCGCTACCGGTTCGCAGGCTCGTTGTTCCGCCACTTCTGGCCGGTTGCGCCGCAAATTCGTCACGGGTTTGCCGCGCTTTTTACGTCGCTTCTGCCCGCTTACCGTCGCGTTCCTTGTCATTTCCCGTTCGGACCCGACAGCGCCGCCGGGTTGTGAGTCCCCTGCCCGTTTCTCGATTTACAGCGTTTTCGCGGCCTCATTCAAACCACTGCG
Organism: Paraburkholderia sp. UCT31; assembly: GCF_014397655.1. NCBI lineage: Bacteria > Pseudomonadati > Pseudomonadota > Betaproteobacteria > Burkholderiales > Burkholderiaceae > Paraburkholderia > Paraburkholderia sp. UCT31. Next base: position 205,340 of record NZ_VZQP01000008.1, on the reverse strand, counting down.
TAGCCGCTTCCAGCGTTTCCTGCCGCCGACGTCTGTTTCACGGTCGCGTGCGGCCAGCCCGTTTAGCCCTTCAGCGTCTGCTCCAGCACGTGCAGTTCGTGATTCAGCTGCGCGTCCTTGCTGCGCTCGTCGGCGATCTTGCGCACCGCGTGCAGCACCGTCGTGTGGTCGCGCCCGCCGAAAAGCTCGCCGATTTCCGGCAGACTCTTCTGCGTCAATTCCTTCGCCAGGTACATCGCGATCTGCCGCGGCCGCGCGATGTTCGCCGGACGCTTCTTCGAATACATGTCCGCGACCTTGATGCTGTAGAAGTCGGCGACCGTTTTCTGGATGTTTTCCACCGAAATCTGCCGGTTCTGCACCGTCAGCAGGTCTTTCAGCGCTTCCTTGGTCAGTTCGATCGTGATTTCGCGGCCGTGGAACTTCGAATACGCGAGGATCTTGCGCAGCGCGCCCTCGAGCTCGCGCACGTTCGAGCGGAGATGCTTCGCGACGAAGAACGCGACGTCCTCATTCAGGCTCACGAACTCCGATTGCGCCTTGCGCATCAGAATCGCGACGCGCATTTCGAGTTCGGGCGGCTCGATCGCCACCGTCAGGCCGGAGTCGAAGCGCGAGATCAGGCGATCGTCGATACCCGAGATTTCCTTCGGATACGTATCGCTCGTGATGATCACTTGCGCCTTGTTGGCGACCAGCGCCTCAAAAGCGTAGAAGAATTCCTCCTGCGTGCGCGACTTGCCCGAAAAGAACTGAATATCGTCGATCAGCAGCAGGTCGAGCGAGTGGTAGTAGCGCTTGAAGTCGTCGAACGCCTTGCGCTGGTACGCCTTCACGACATCGGACACGTACTGTTCCGCGTGGATGTAGCGAATCCGCGCGCCGGGTTTGTCCATCAGCAACTGATTTCCGATAGCATGGATCAGGTGTGTCTTGCCGAGGCCCACGCCACCGTACAGGAACAGCGGGTTATACGAAATGCCGGGGTTGTCGGCGACCTGGATCGCCGCGGCGCGCGCGAGCTGATTCGCCTTACCGGTCACGAAGTTGTCGAAGGTCAGCACGGGGTTCAGCTTCGAGCGCTCGTACATCGAGTCGCTCTCGCTGGATGCCGTCGCGCCCACGCCTTGGCCTGGGCGCCACGTGCGACGTCCGGCGGCGGCTTCGTTCGCGTCCAGGCTCGGCAGATCGAGATCTGCAACGTTTTCGGCGGCACTGCGCGAATTCGCGTTTTGCGCTGCGAGCGCCGCAGCCGCGGCTGCGGGATTCGCGCGCGCGGCATGCGCGGCGTGCACGGCGCCGACAGCCGCATCGAGGGCCGCGACGCCACCGGCACTACCGCCCTGCGGCGCGGCCGAAGCCGGGCGTGCCGACGACGGAGCCGGCGCCGCGGCCGTTGGGCTACGCATGCCGGCCTTCGGATCCAATACGAATTGCACGTCCACCGGCGCATGCCAGAAATCGCGGGCCATATCCGCGATGCGGCCGGAGAACTGGCTCTTGACCCAGTCGAGCTTGAAGCGGTTCGGCGCGGCAATGCTCAACGTGTTCGCATCGGCGTCGAAGGCGACCGGGGCCAAGGGTTTGATCCACGTCACGTACTGCTGGGGCGTAAGCTCACGCTCCAGCAATGCGGAACAGTGTTGCCAGAATTCGTTCATCAAGTTGCTATCGTTATGGTGTGCACGGCGGTCGCCGCTGCCCCTGTCGCGCACGCGCAACAAGGCCCTGAGCAGCCAGGCGTAACGGCCCCAGGCGCCTGTGCCACAAGGGTCTGCGGGACAAGCGTGCCGGAGCGGCGTGCAACATTTTTGGGAAGTAAGGCGAGATTCTAACGCCAAAACGAACCCGAAAGTGAGTTATCCACAGGGACCGATCGCTTGGTCCGGCAACCCCCGGCTACGCCAGACGACGGCTAAACTATTGACGGCCAACGGAAAACCAGTTTAAATAGCGGGTTCCGCGAAAACCAATTTCAGTAAACCACCGGCCATTGCGCTTTCAGCGATGATCGCGCGGTTTTTTTCGATCAAGTGAGAGCAACATGAAACGTACTTACCAACCTTCCGTTACCCGTCGCAAGCGCACCCATGGCTTCCGCGTTCGCATGAAGACCGCTGGCGGCCGCAAGGTCATCAACGCACGTCGCGCGAAGGGCCGCAAGCGCCTCGCGATCTAAGGCAAGCGGATTGCGCGCTGTGACCGAAACCCGCGGCGAAGCGGGAGCGGCCGGGGCGCAGCAACCGGGCTCGGTTCCGTTGCGAGCGCAAGCCGCCTTCCCCAAAGCCGCAAGGCTGCTAAAAACGGATGAATTTTCATCCGTTTTTCGTTTGCGGCCGTGGCGCCGTACCGCACACTTCGTCGTGTACGGCCGGCCCACCGGCAACGAGGCGCGTCTTGGCCTCGTGATCGGTAAGAAGTATGCGCCGCGCGCGGCTACGCGGAATCTGGTGCGCCGGATCGCGCGCGAAGCCTTCCGGCTGCGTCGCGCGGAATTCGGCGGTTGGGATGTGCTGCTGCGTCTACACACGCGTTTCGACAAAAAAGCTTTGCCGAGCGCGTCGTCGTCGCCGTTGAAGGCGCTGTGCCGCAGCGAAATCGAGGCGCTGCTCGACAAGGCAGCGCGCGAAATTACCCGTCGTCAGGTGCCGCCCGCGGAGGCGCCCAGGACGGAATGACGCAGTGACCGCCCGCACCACGGTCGCCGCAACGGGCGTTGCGCCGGCAGCTTCAGAGCGCGGGCGTCGTCCTGTACTTCACGTTGCGCGGCGCCGTACGGCCGCACCTGCCATGCAAACGGTACTCTTCGCTTTATTGCGCTTTTACAAGCTTGCCGTGAGCCCCATGCTCGGCAACCGGTGCCGTTTTTACCCTTCCTGCTCTGATTACGCGCGCGAGGCAATCCAGTATCATGGCGCCGCGCGCGGGACTTATCTCGCCGTGAGGCGTGTTTGCCGCTGCCACCCGTTTTCCGCGGGCGGCATCGATCTCGTCCCGCCACCCACTTCTGAAAAGCGCTGACGCGCCGTTCCATCGACACTGAGACAACGCATGGATATCAAACGCACCGTCCTATGGGTCATCTTTTTCATGTCAGCTGTCATGCTGTTCGACAACTGGCAACGCGACCACGGACGCCCGTCGATGTTCTTCCCGAGCACGACGCCGACCCAGACCGCCGGCAGCGCCGCGCCGGGCACCACGACAACGGGCACCCAGCCGGCCGATCTGCCGACAACCAACGCGGCCGCGCCGGGCAACGCGCCAGCGGCCGAGCAATCGCAGCTCGTGAAGTTCGGCACCGACGTCTATAGCGGCGAAATCGACACCCGCGGTGCCACATTGTCGCGCCTGTCGCTCGTCAAGCAGGGCGACGGCAAGCAGCCGGATCTCGTGATCACGCTGTTCGACAAGACGAACAATCACACGTATCTGGCGCGCACCGGCCTGCTCGGCGGTGACTTTCCGAATCACAACGACATCTTTACGCTGATGCCGAATCAGCCGACCCACCTGGCCGACGGCCAGAACTCGTTCCAGATGAGCTTCGAGTCGCCGGAAAAGGGCGGCCTCCGGGTCATCAAGACGTATACGTTCACGCGCGGCAGCTACGTGATCGGCGTCGAGACGAAGGTCCAGAACGTCGGCACCACGCCGGTGACGCCGCAGATCTATATGGAACTCGTGCGCGACGACCAGCCGGTCGAAACGCCGCGCTTCTCGCACACGTTCATCGGACCGGCTGTCTACACGAACGAGCATCACTTCCAGAAGATGACGTTCAGCGATCTCGACAAGAACAAGGAAAACTTCGCGACGTCGGCCAACGACGGCTGGGTCGCGATGGTCCAGCACTACTTCGCGTCGGCCTGGATTCCGCAGGAAGGCGTGAAGCGCGAGTTCTACGCCGAGAAGATCGATCCCTCGCTGTATCGCGTCGGCATGAAGGAGGCGATGCCGACCATTCAACCGGGCCAGACCGTCAGCGTGTCCGCGCGTCTGTTCGCCGGTCCGGAAGAAGAAAAGATGCTCGCAGGTATCGCGCCGGGTCTCGATCTGGTGAAGGACTACGGCTGGGTCACGATCATCGCGAAGCCGCTGTTCTGGCTGCTGTCGAAGATCCACAGCTATGTCGGCAACTGGGGCTGGTCGATCGTGCTGCTCACGGTGCTGATCAAGGCGGTGTTCTTCCCGCTGTCGGCCGCGAGCTACAAGTCGATGGCGCGCATGAAGGCGATCACGCCGCGCATGCAGGCGCTGCGCGAGCGTTTCAAGGGCGATCCGCAGAAGATGAACGCGGCACTGATGGAGCTGTACAAGACCGAGAAGGTCAATCCGTTCGGCGGCTGTCTGCCGGTCGTGATCCAGATCCCGGTGTTCATCTCGCTGTACTGGGTGTTGCTGTCGTCGGTGGAAATGCGCGGCGCGCCGTGGATTCTATGGATTCAGGATCTGTCGCAGCAGGACCCGTACTTCATCCTGCCGATCCTGATGGCCGTGTCGATGTTCCTGCAGACCCGCTTGAACCCGACGCCGCCGGACCCAGTCCAGGCGAAGATGATGATGTTCATGCCGATCGCGTTCTCGGTGATGTTCTTCTTCTTCCCCGCAGGTCTCGTGTTGTACTACGTCGTGAACAACGTGCTGTCGATCGCGCAGCAGTACTACATCACGCGGATGATGGGCAGCTCGAAGGCGAAGCCGGCCTGATGTTCCGTCCGGTGGCGGCCCGCAGGGCCGCCGTGACGCAAGCTCAAAACGAAAAGCCGCCCGGTGCGAACCGGGCGGCTTTTTTTATGGTGCGGTTGTAGGAAATGCGGCGGGCGGCTGCGCTTGAGTTTCGTCGTTCACTCTTCGTCGGAATCTTCGCCGTAAAAACGCACGATCATTTCCTCGACCAGATTCCGGTCCTTCGGGGTCAACGATGCGATCTTCGAAGCGAGTTCGATCGTTTCGGGTGTCGGCGGATATTTTTCGCCACGTGCCATCGGTCGTGCGCTGGCGCCGGGCGGTGGTCCGTAATGGAGCCAGTGCTCCTTGACGTTCAACCATTCGGCGAGCGTGCGCAACTTGTCCGGCTTCGGGATCGTCGTGCCCGTCAGCCATTTGTGTGCGGTCTGGGGCGTCACGGGCCGCTCGCCGTAATAGCGAAGATTGAATTGCTCGGCGAGTTTGGTCCCGCCGCGGATTTTCAGCGGCTCCAGCAGATCCTTCAGCCTCTTGGCGAAGGCGGCTTTTTCTTTGTCGGTCGGCATGGGCCAGATTGTGCAATTCGGAGTTCAGCCAGTTGACAACCGATCAAGCTTTGTTTTCTCTTATTTGAGATAGTTTTAGCTTGCAGCGCGCGCCCCATAACGCATTGCGCGAATTTGATTTTTTTCATCTCTCGACTGCCAGGCTTGGCTTTACCTGAACTGCAGTTCCTGCCGAGTCTCAATAATTCCCAAGTAGCGCGGTAATAATCCTAGCTTAATTGGGATAAATCTGAGTTGTTCAAACGATAGGGCGAACGGGCACGTCATCCGCTTCGCGTCCTTGTCGCCAGCCCTTCCGTGCGAGGCGCGCGCGTTACAATGCCTCGCGCCGGCTCGACCGATGCGGCCCTGCCCTTCCCCTCCCGTTTCGCCCGACTTCACATGCTCACGACCGACTCCGATTCCATCGTTGCCATTGCTACCGCGCCCGGCCGGGGAGGCATCGGCGTCGTGCGGATTTCGTTCGGCCGCGCTGGCGCGGCGGCGGCCCAGCCGTTGATGCAGGCCCTCACCGGCCAGACGCTCGCGGCGCGGCGCGCGAGCTACGTGCCGTTTCTCGACGCGAGCGGCAATCCGCTCGATCGCGGCATCGCGCTGTACTTTCCGGCGCCGCATTCGTACACCGGCGAGCACGTGCTTGAACTGCAAGGCCATGGCGGCCCGGTCGTGCTGCAATTGGTCCTGCAGCGCTGCATCGACGCCGGCCGCGCGTTCGGTCTACGGCTCGCCGAGCCCGGCGAATTCACGCGTCGCGCGTTTCTGAACGACAAGCTCGACCTCGCGCAGGCCGAGGCCGTCGCCGATCTGATCGAGGCGAGCACCGAGGCCGCCGCGCGTTCGGCCGGCCGCTCGCTCGACGGCGCGTTCTCGCGCGACATCCACGCGCTGGTCGAAGAGGTGATCACGCTGCGGATGCTGGTCGAAGCGACGCTCGACTTCCCGGAAGAGGAAATCGACTTCCTCGAAGCCGCTGACGCGCGCGGCAAGCTCGTGCGCATACGCGAGCGTCTCGCGCACGTGCTGAGCGAGGCGCGCCAGGGCGCGTTGCTGCGCGAAGGTTTGTCGGTCGTGCTGGCGGGGCAGCCGAACGTCGGCAAGTCGTCGTTGCTGAATGCGCTCGCCGGCGCCGAACTCGCGATCGTCACGCCGATCGCCGGCACGACGCGCGACAAGGTAGCGCAGACGATCCAGATCGAAGGCATCCCGCTGCACGTGATCGACACGGCCGGCCTGCGCGAGACCGAGGACGAGGTCGAGAAGATCGGCATCGAGCGCACGTGGGGCGAGATCGAGCGCGCGGACGTGGTGCTGCATCTGCTCGACGCGCGCGCCGGAATGACGGCCGGCGACGAAACGATCGCCGGACGCTTTCCGCGCGGCGTGCCCGTCGTCCGCGTGCTGAACAAGACCGACCTGACAGGGCTCGCGCCCGCGACGCAGGCGCTCGACGCCAACCTCGAACTTAGCGAGGTGCGGCTGTCGGCGAAGAAGGGTGACGGCGTCGCGCTGCTGCGCGACGAACTGCTGCGGATTGCCGGCTGGCAGGCGGGCGCGGAGAGCGTCTATCTCGCGCGTGAGCGGCACCTGATCGCGTTGCGCGCGGCCGACGAGCATCTGGCGACCGCCGCCGTGCATGCGGAGCAGAACGCGCAGGCGCTCGATCTGTTCGCCGAGGAATTGCGGCTCGCGCAGGATCAACTGAACTCGATCACCGGTGAGTTCAGTTCGGACGATCTGCTCGGCGTGATTTTCAGCCGATTCTGTATCGGCAAGTAACGCCGAACTTGTGCGTCGGCGCAATGCGGCCGTCATATAGGCTCTCGCGGCCGAATCGGCGCCGCTGCCACACACGCGAAAATCGCACTCCGTCGACCAAAAACCCGCCGGATTTTTGGTACACAACCGGGCAAGGGTTTAGAATCCAGCTGTCCGAGCCTAAACGTACAGCGTCCCCAAAGCATGCCCCGCCTCGCCACCCCGCTCACCGAATCCGAGATCCGCGCGCTCGAACCGCGCGCGACCCGCTACTGCGTCGCCGACGGCAACGGCCTCGTGATCGAGGTCATGACGACCGGCACCAAGGTCTGGCGCTTCCGCTATACGTTGAACGGCAAGCGTCAGCCGCTCGCGACCATCGGCGATTACCGGATGATTTCGCTGCGCGTCGCGCGCGCGAAGGCGCAGAGGTACGCGGCGCTCGTCGCGCAGGGCATCTCGCCGGTCGCAACCGCGCGGCGCGATCGCGGTGCCGAGAGCAAGGCCGACGTGCTGCGCGAAGCGGCCGAGCTTTATCTCGCGACGGCGCTGGCCGGCAAGTCGGATGAATATCGCCGCACCACGCGACGCGCGCTCGACAAGGACGTGCTGCCCGCGATCGGCAACAAGCCGATCGGCGCGGTCACCGCTGACGACGTCGTCGCGATCTGCGAGCGCATCAAAAGCCGCGGCTCGCCGAAAATGGCGCTGCACACGCGCAACGTCGTGAAGCGCCTGTACGCATACCTGATCGCGCGCCAGCTCGCGACCGGCAATCCCGCGGAAGTCGTACCGGCGCGCTCGATCGCGACCTTCGACAGCCGCACCCGCGTGCTGTCCGGCGCCGAGATCGGTGTCATGCTGCGCACGATCGACACATCCAATATCCGCCGTCCGCTGAAGCTCGCGCTGCATCTGCTGGTGCTGACGATGGCACGCAAAGCGGACCTCGTCGAATCGACATGGGTCGAGTTCGATCTCGACAACGCGCTGTGGACGATCCCCGCCGCGCGCCTGAACGCGCGCGAGGACCGCGTCGTCCGTTTGCCGCGTCAGGCGGTTGCGCTGCTGCGCGAGCTGCAGCGCGGGCGCACCAGCGAGACGTTCGTGTTCCCGAGCGTCAGGGGCGACGATCGGCCGATCGCGAAAAGCACGCTGAACCAGGCAGTCAAGGCATTGGGGCTCGACGTGGAGCATTTCGTGCTACACGACTTTCGTCGCACCGCGTCGTCGCATCTGCGCGACATGGAACAGCAAACAGCTGCGGGGGGCGACATCGCGAAGCGTGAAGCAACCGACGAAGCGGCGTGGCAGCGTCGCATGCTTCAGAGTTGGGCGGACTTTGTCGATAGCCAGATGGAAGTCGCGCGGTAGACGGCGAACGGGACGGCTTGACGGCATTGTCATGGGTTTTGGCGCCATGTGACGCTTGCCGTCAGGCCGGTAACAGGATGGTACACAGGCTAATGCGACCTCACCCAGACGCTAAGCAAATAAAGGAAAATTCATCAAAAGAACAGGTTTCCAAACCGGGCGCAAATGCGCCTTTTTTTGCTTCTCTGGACCGTTTGACATCGTCGTTCTTTCCCCGCTTCCTTCGCCTACACTGAGAGATGGATGCAAGCCGATACGGAGGTTCCGATGCCTGAATCAATGCTCGCTTATCTGATGGGGCCCGCCGTCATGCTGGTGGTCGGCCTTGCCATCTGGATGATGTCGCGTCACCGCGACCCGTCCAGACCGCCCAAGCTCGAGCGCTGGCTCGACACGCATTACGCGGAGTGGCTGCATCACAAGCATTAAGCCGTGCCTCAAATGGAAAAAGGCCGTCGCATTGGGCGACGGCCTTTTTGTCTACGCGTTGTTCGGCTGAATCATCCGCGCATCAGAGCCTGGCCGCGCTCACCACTGCGGCTCGGGTTGCGGTTGCGCATAGCCGTACTGTCCGGGCGGCGGTGCGCCGCACGCGACATAGGCGCGCTGATACTGGTCGTAGCAATATCCGGGCGGCGGTGCCACGTAAGCCGGCGCGGGCTGGTACGCGGGCTCGGCATAGACCGGCTGCGGATACGCGACCACCGGCGCCGGCGTCAACGCCGAGGTGACCACCGCGCCTAGCACCGCGCCGCCAATCAGCGCACCCACCACATCACCGCCGTGTCCGTGCGCGGACGCCTGGCCCGCCACCGTCAAACTACCCGCCATTACCAACGCCACTGCGATCTTTTTCATATTGAGCTCCCGCCGTTCAGGCATGGACGAATTGTCGCCGGCGCGCGCGGAAATAGATGCTGCAGTTGGTAACCGGAGATTAACTCTGTAACAGGTGCATAACGCTGGACGCGTGAGCCCACGCATGGCATTGCGCTGCATTTCATCCAGGCATCGCGGGGAAGATCGCCGCGCTGGCCTTGATGCGGGCGCCGACTATTATCTGACCAAGGGCAGTGGTCAACGAGCGCCTCGCCTCCCCGCAAGCTGACGTGCCCTCCCTGAACTTCATCCTGGCCGAACCACATGGACACCTCTAAACCGCCCCAGAACGCCGCAACGCTGCATCCCGCAGACGACGTGAGCCCGCAGGCGCACGCGCTCGTCGCTGAGGATGCGCCCAGTCTCGCCAGCGACGACGCGCTCGCGCGCATCCTCGCCGACCCGCCGGCGGCCGAGTGCCCGATCATGGTGCTGCTGGTCGGCGACCACGCGGTCATCGCCGAGGGGGTGCGCGAGGCGCTCGCCGACGAGGCGGGCATCGACTTTCGCTACTGCGCGTCATGGGAAGACGCGGTGCGCTGCGCCGAGGAAACGCGCGCGACGGTGATCCTGCAAGATCTCGTGATGCCGGGCACCGACGGTCTGACGCTGGTGCGGCAATACCGGCTGAATGCCGCCACTCGCGACATCCCGATCGTCGTGCTGTCGACCAACGAAGAGCCGCTCGTCAAAAGCGCGGCGTTCGCGGCCGGTTCGAGCGACTACCTCGTGAAGCTGCCCGACCGCATCGAGCTGATAGCGCGCATCCGCTATCACTCGCGCTCGTACCTACACCTGCTGCAACGCGACGAGGCGTACCGCGCGCTGCGGCAATCTCAGCGGCAACTGCTGGCGACGAATCTGGAGTTGCAGCGGCTCACGCATTCGGACGGTCTGACCGGCCTGTCGAACCGCCGCTACCTCGACCAGTATCTGGCCGCCGAATGGCACCGCGGCACCCGCGACAAGACCGGCCTCGGCCTCCTGATGATCGACGTCGATCACTTCAAGGCCTACAACGACACCTATGGGCACGTCGCCGGCGACGAAGTGCTGAAGAGCGTCGCGCATACGATCGAAGCGTGCCTCGGCCATTCACTGGATCTCGCCGCGCGCTTCGGCGGCGAGGAGTTCGCGGTGGTCGTGCCGGACACGTCGGCGGGCGGCTTGCGCCTGCTCGCGGAGAAAATCCGCATCGCGGTCGAAGACCGCGCGATCACCCATGCGGGCTCGGCAGAGGGCGTCGTCACGATCAGCATCGGCGCGGCGATGGTGGTGCCGTCGGCCGCCGAACCGGTCACGACGCTGATCGAGGCCGCCGGCGTCGGCCTGTATCGCGCGAAACACGACGGCAAGAATCAGGTGGCCGTGAGCGGCTGAGTCTGGCGCCGCCCTCCTCAACCTTCGGCTTACGCGGCCACGGCGCGCGTATAGCGCTCAGCCGGCGCGCTGCGCGACAGATTCGGCTGCAGATGCAAACGCGCGCTGTTCAGACGCTCCCAGTCGGCGGCATCGGGCAACGACGGGATCGTCACCAGTTCGCCCTGGTCGAGACCGGCAAGCGCCGCGTCGACCATGTCCTCGGCGCTCATCACGATCTGCGAAGGCAGGTTCTCGACCGCGAGACCCGCGCGATCCCAGAACGCGGTGCTCGTCGCGCCCGGCAGCACCGCTTGCAGCCGCACGCCCTTGCCGCCCACCTCGTGATGCAGCGACTGCGTGAGGTTCAACACGTAGGCCTTGGTGCCGCTATAGGTGCCGTTCAACAATTCCGGCGCCAGCGCGACGATCGACGAGATATTGATCACCGTACCGGCACCGCGCGCGATGAAGCCCGGCAACACCGCCGCCGTCAGGCGCGTGAGCGAGGTCACGTTCAGCTCGATCATCTGCTCGAGTTCATCGATGTCGGAGTCGAGCAGCGTCGCGGTCGCGCCGACGCCCGCGTTGTTGATCAGCATCGTGATGCCGCGCTCGGCGCGCAACTGGTTCTCGATGCGGCGCACGTCGGCCTTGTTGGTCAGATCGGCGCTTACGGTGCTCACGCGGCGGCCGGTTTCCTTCGTCAGCCGGTCGGCGAGGCTGCTGAGGCGTGCGCCGTCGCGCGCGATCAGCAGCAGGTCGTAGCCGCGTCGCGCGAGCCGGTCCGCGTAGACCGCGCCGATACCCGACGATGCGCCCGTGACCACCGCCGTACCCTTGCCTTCGTTCGAATTGCCTTGTACGCCCTTGTCTGCCTGCGTTGCCATTGAAGCTCTCCTTGCGGGCTGCGCATGATGCGGCCGCCCTGTCCGGTGAATGGGAACATCCGTGAACTCGCCGCCTTGCGGCTTTTGCGCTGATACGGCGGGGTTGACGAGCTGAGTTTAGGCGCGTACTGTTTTGTCTCAAATGTCGTATTTCCCTCGTTTCCGGACATCGCAAATGAAACGCATCGGCGTGGTGGTCTTTCCGGGCTTTCAGATCCTCGACATGGTCGCGGTATCGATTTTCGAACTCGCCAATCAGGACTCCGGCGAGCCCGCGTACGACGTCGCGGTGATCTCCGAGCACGGCGGCATGGTGCGCAGCTCGGCGGGCGTCGAGGTCGCGACGCGCCCGTTCGGCGATCCCGCCTACGACACGGTGATCGTCACCGGCGCGATGGAGATCGCGCCGTCGTCGCCGGGGCTGCTCGCGTTTCTGAACGACGCCCTCGCCGCCTCGCGCCGCACCGCGAGCATCTGCACCGGCGCGTTCGTGCTCGCCGAAGCGGGCATCCTCGACGGCCGCCACGCGACTACGCACTGGGCGCATGCGCGCGATTTGCAACGGCGCTTTCCGCGCGCGCGGGTCGACGAGGACCGCATCTTCATCGTCGACGGCTCGGTGTGGACGTCGGCCGGCATGACCGCGTGTATCGATCTGTGCCTCGCGCTCGTCGAGAACGACCTCGGCGTCGCGGTTTCGCGCGCGATCGCGAAGAAGCTCGTGGTCTATCACCGGCGCACCGGCGGGCAATCGCAGTACTCCGCGATGCTCGATCTCGAACCGAAATCCGATCGGATCCAGAACGCGCTGTCGTATGCGAAGAGCCATCTGCGCGAGCCGCTGACCGTCGAGCAGCTCGCCGACGTCGCGCATCTGAGCCCGCGCCAGTTCAGCCGCGCGTTTCGCGACGAGACGCGCCAGTCGCCGGCCCGCGCGATCGAGGCGCTGCGTGTCGAAGCGGCTCGCACGATGCTCGAAACCGGCCGTCATTCGATCGAAACCATCGCAGCCGACACTGGCTTCATCGACCCCGAGCGGATGCGGCGCGCGTTTTTGCGCGCGTTCGGCCAGCCACCTCAAGCGATCCGGCGTGCCGCACGCGTGGCGTAAGCGTTCGGGTAGAGAATAGGAAACCCGCGGTGCGAAGCTACGCAAAAAAAAGTATCCCGCTCGACCCGTGAATCGAACCCAGCCCAAATGAAAGGAAACGCGATGAGCTACAACGACAGCAACCCGTTCGCCAAAATCTTGCGCGGCGAACTACCGTGCATCAAGGTGGCCGAAAACGACCAGGCGCTGGCTTTCATGGACTTGATGCCGCAAGCCGACGGCCATCTGCTCGTCGTGCCGAAGGAAGCGGTCGCGGAAATTTTCGATCTGTCGGATGCGGCGCTCGTCGCGTCGACGCGCATGGCGCAAAAGCTCGCGATCGCGGTGCGCGCGGCACTGCGTCCTGACGGCGTGTTCATCGGCCAGTTCAACGGCGCGGCGGCGGGACAGACAGTGCCGCACGTCCATTTCCACGTGATTCCGCGCTGGGAAGGCCAACCGCTGAAGCTGCATGCGCGCGAGGTCGCCGATCCGGACACGCTCGAAGCGCTCGCCAAACGGATTCGCGCGCACTGGCGCGCCCACTGAAGCGCGACGCGAGGCCTGCCGACGCAACGTCGCGCCCCGCATTACGGTCACGCCCGGTAACAACTGTAAAAGCCGTTGAAACCACCGATCGGCGTGTCGCGACTAGACTGCTATTGCCTTGTGTTCAAGGCATTGAGTGTGGATCTCTTTTTTCAGCCTGCCCCTGTGGCAGGCTTTTTTTCTTTGGGGACCCGCTTCGCAATCTCAGAGCCGCTCGCGCGAACGGCGTAGCGGATGCCGCCAGTCGATGCGTCGGCGACGCGCTGCCAACGGCCGTCCGTCGTGCAGGTCTCGATGCTCCTGCCACAGTTCGTCGGAAAAAAGAAACATGACGATCAGCAGCGGAACGACCAGAAAAATCCCGAGTATTACGTGCTCGTTCACGATAGCCTCCGGGTGCAGGAGATTCGTTTTCATTGTAGAGCACCGCCTGTACCCGCATATGGGCTCGACGAAGATCCACCTGGATTCAGGCGGCACGCGAAGGGTACATCGCACTGCGATCGCGCCACCCCTCGCCTATCCACGCGGCTTTGCGCCGCGCGGCTTTTTTTCATGCGTTTTCGGCAATGGCGCGTTGCAAGCGTTTCACCAAGGCCCGTGAGAGACGGCTGGCACTGTTTATTTTCTGCACTTGCCTCCTTATTGCGCATCGCAGCTTTTGCCTGTGGAATGACTTTGTGTGCGACGCACAAACCCATTGATTAAATTGTATTAAATCGCTTAATTGACGCTACGCGTTTACGTGAATGCGCGCGCAAAGCTTTACCAGCTACGCCGTGTGCGGGAGTGGATTTTTAGTTATTCATTTCATTGCCATTCGATCAAGCGTGTGCTCAGGCTTTAATCAGCTTCGACAGCAGGTGCGACAATTCGCCACTGTTGCGATCGCACACAAGATGTGCTTGTCGTTCTCATCGGTTCTCCTACAGTGCGAGATGCGGGTCCACCGTTAAAGTTAAATACATAGCTAACCGAGATTTTTTCGGCCCGCCCCGGAGGAACGAATGAAAACTCGAATTGCCGTTGTTTTCGCCATCGCGGGTTTGGCTGCCGCTAGCGTTCAGGCGCAAGACGTCGTGATCAAGCCGCAGCAAACGATCCAGTTCAAGGCCAATGCGTATGGCTGCGTATCGAAGGACAAGCTCGATGCCGCCGATCACCATGCGCAAGCCGGTGAACAGCAGCAGATGCAGGAATTCTTCTCCGGATATCAATGCGTGTCGACTCCGACCGACTCGAGTTTCCGCGTGGTGCGCGTGGTCGGCCACGACGTCGAGTTCGTAAATTCAGCCAATAGCGATACCGAGGGGCTCTGGGCGAACGACCGATTCATCAAGCAATAAGTACAACACCGGTATTCCGGCAAAAGCGGGAATACGGTCGCATGCGTATCCGCTGCGGCTTTAAAAGTCGCAGGCGTGAACGCGTGAGCTAAAAGAGACGGCTTGGGCATTCCGATGCCAAGCCGTTTTTTATTGCTTTTGATACTTGCCAGGCTTCACCTGCAATAAAAAAGCCGATGCGGGTTTTATCGACCCGCATCGGCAGTACGCCTTCTCGCAAAGCGCAGGAAACCGGCCACGAGCGACGGCGCGTCAGTGCACGCGCTTGCTGCGGCGGAACTGGTCGAACAGAACCGCGAGCAGCAGGATGCCGCCGCGAATCAGATACTGATAGAACGTTGGCACGTTCAGCAGGCTCATGGCGTCCTGCACGGAGCCCATGATCAGCACGCCGACCAGCACGCCGGAGATCGTCGCAACACCGCCCGTCAGCGACACACCTCCAAGCACGCACGCGGAAATCACGCCGAGCTCGAGCCCGACCGACGTCTTCGGATCGCCGAGGCTCATGCGCGACGCGAGCATCACGCCCGCGAAGCCGGTCACGAGGCCTTGCAGCACGAACACGGTGATCTTGATCCGCGTGACGGGCAGCCCCGCGAGCACAGCCGCTTCGCTATTGCCGCCGACGGCCAGCACGTTCTTGCCGAACACGGTCTTTTTCAGCAGGAAGCCGAACAGAACGAAGCCGACGATGTTGCTCCAGATCGGATAAGAAATGCCGAGGAACGAGCCGCCGCCGAGGTCGAAAAAGCGCTCCTCGGAGATCATCACCGCGTCGCCGTTCGAGGTGATGTAGGCGAGGCCGCGCACGACCTCCATCATCGCGAGCGTGACGATCAGCGAGTTGATCTTGTAGCGCGCGACCAGCGTGCCGTTGACGAGCCCGACCGCGCCGCCCGCGAGCACGCCGGCCGTGATGCCGACTAACACGCTGTGCGTCGCGGTGATCAGCACGGAAGCCACCACGCCCGAAAACGCGACGATCGACGCCACCGACAGGTCCACCTCGCCGAGCGCGAGCACGAACATCATCGTGACGGAGATCGAGCCGATCAGCGTGACCGACAGCAGCAGGCCCTGGATATTGCGCGTGCTCAGAAAGTCTGGGACCGTGAGCGACAGCACCGCGAACAGGATGACGAACACCATCACGATGCCGGATTTGTTGATCAGGTCCCAGGTGCGCGCGGCGCGCGCGGTCAAGCCCACGGAGGCGACGGCGGGGGTCGAGGAATCGGTGGAAGGTGTATTCATGATGTCTGTTCCATTCAATGCCGTTTTCGTTGCGGTATTCGGTAAGGGGTCTGGTGGCGCGATCCGTTGGGCGATCAGCGCGGCAATGCCAGCTTGATCAGCGCATCCGGCGTGGCCTGCGCCTTCGGCAGATCGCCGACGATGCGGCCTTCCTTCATCACGATCACGCGATCGGTCACGCCGATCACCTCGGCGAGATCGCTCGACACGACGATGACCGTGCGGCCCGCCTCGGCGAGCCCATACAGCAGCCCATAGATCTCGCTGCGCGCCCCGACGTCGATGCCGCGCGTCGGCTCGTCCATCAGGAACACGTCGATCTCTTCGGCGAGCCAGCGCGACAGGATCACCTTCTGCTGATTGCCGCCGGACAGCGTGCCGATCGGCGTGTCGCCGTTGCGCGTCTTGATCGCGAGCTTGCCGATGAATTCACGCGTGGTCTGCGCTTCCTTGCGGCCGTTGAGCACGTTGAAGCGGCTGAAGTGGCGGCGGCAGCTGATGTTCAGGTTGTCCGACACCGACGCGATCGAGACGATGCCTTCCTGCTTGCGATCCTCGGGACACAGCGCGACACCGGCGCGCACCGCGTCGCGCGGCGTGGCGAACTGCACGCGCTTGCCCTTCAGCGCGACCTCGCCGGCGCTCGGCTTGACCGCGCCGTAGATCAGCTTCATCAGCTCGGAGCGGCCCGCGCCGACGAGCCCGAAGAAGCCGACGATCTCGCCCTTGCGCGCCGAAAACGATGCCGGTTCGCGCAGGCCCGGTCCCATCAGGCCGTCGACCTGAAGCTGCACGTCGCCGTGCTCGCGCGTGCGATAGCCGTAGACATCGGTGATCGAGCGCCCCACCATGCAGCTGATCAGCCGATCGCGGTCGAGTCCCGCGCCGGCCTCGAAGGTGTCGATGCGGCGGCCGTCGCGAAACACGGTGACGCGATCGCACAGTTCGTAGACTTCATCCATCCGGTGCGTGACGTAGATGATCGCGCGGCCTTCGGCCTTCAGCGCGCGGATGATGCGGAACAGTTGCGTGGTTTCGCGCGACGACAGCGAGCTGGTCGGTTCGTCGAACGCGATCACGCGCGCGTCGCGCATCAGCGCCTTGCCGATTTCGATCATCTGCCGCTGACCGATCGACAGATGCTTGACCTGCTGCGACGGATCGAGCTTTTCGCCGAGCCGTTCGAGCTCGCGCATCGCACGCGCGACCAAAGCCTTTTCGTCCAGT
Organism: Paraburkholderia sp. UCT31; assembly: GCF_014397655.1. Taxonomy (NCBI): domain Bacteria; kingdom Pseudomonadati; phylum Pseudomonadota; class Betaproteobacteria; order Burkholderiales; family Burkholderiaceae; genus Paraburkholderia; species Paraburkholderia sp. UCT31. The sequence continues at coordinate 188,359 of NZ_VZQP01000008.1, read as the reverse complement.
ACGCCGAAGCGATTCGGCAGGGCGCCGAGCATCAGATTCTCGGCGACCGTCAGCTCCGGCACCAGATGCAGTTCCTGATAGATGATCGCAATGCCCGCGGCGATCGCCGCCTTGGTCGTCGCGAACTGCTGCTCGACGCCGTCGAGCGACAACGTGCCCGAGACAGGATGATTGACGCCGGACAGCACCTTCAGCAGCGTCGATTTGCCGGCGCCGTTTTCGCCCATCAGGCCGTGCACCTCGCCGCGGCGCACTTCTAGCGAGACCTGGTCGAGCGCGAGCACGCCCGGAAAGCGCACGGTGATGCCGTCGAGCCGGAGATAGGGGGCGTCGGATGCGGGCGTCGATGCAGGCGAGGGCGCGAGCGCCGCCTCGCTGGCATGAGACCCGGTGAATAAGGACGTCATCGAAAAAAACCTCGAACGGAGGAAACCTGAGCGGGCCGCGCTCGCGCTAAACGCGAGGCACGAGGCGGCCCGCCGACTGCTGCGAGAACCTCGCTCAAATACCCAGTTCCTTGCGCACGTCCTGCCAGTTGCCGCGCACCATCAGCTTGCCGGTGGTTTGCGTGTCGGCGGGCGGCTGCTTGCCGTCCTTGATCCACTCGATGAGGTTCTCGGTGCTTTCCTTGCCGTGGTTCGTCGAGCTGACCGCAATCGTGCCGTAGAAGCCCGTCGGTTCCTTCTTCTGGAACTCGGCGAACGCCTCGCCCGCGCCGTTGATGCCGACGCCGATCACGTCCGCGGCCGGAATATGCAGCTGTTCGGTCGCGCGCACGCCGCCGAGCACGCTTTCCTCGTTGAGCGCGAAGATCACCCACTTCTTGATGTTCGGATGCTGCGCGAGCACCGGCGATACCGCGTTGAAGCCGCCTTCGTCGTCGGTGGTTTTCTGCGGCGCGTCGAAGACGTTTTCCTTCTTGAAGCCGCCGGCGAGCAGCGACTGCGTCGCGCCGTCGGTGCGCAGCTTCGCGGTCGGCAGCTCATAGTCCGCGATACGCAGCGCGCCGACTTCCTCAGGCTTCCAGCCGCGGCGCTTCATTTCGTCGGTGATCGCCTGGCCCACCTGGTTGCCGATCTTGAAGGCCGACATGCCGAGGTGCGGCACGTTCGCCAGCGGCTTGCCGGTCGAATCGACCAGCTGGTCGTCGACGGTCACGAACTTCATGTTGTAGCGCTTCGCGCGCGCCTGAATCGCCGGTCCGAGACGCACGTCGGGCGCGCAGATCACGAAGCCCTTCGCGCCTTGCGCGCCGAGGTTGTCGATCGCGGCCAGCACTTTTTCGCCGTCGGGCGTGCCGATGTTGACGACCGAGAAGCCGTCCTTCTTGCCGAGCGCGCTCGCGGCTTTCTGTTCGTTGATGAACCACGCCTGTTCGGGCATCTTCACGAGGAAGCCGACTTTGAGCGGCTCATCCGCGTGGGCGGACAGTTGTGCGGCGAACGGGGCGGCGAGGGCGGCGGCGGCCATCGCGGTCAGGGTCAAACGGCGAAGCTTGCTGGTCATCTACTGTCTCCTGAGGGTGAAAAGCTGCATTGATGTCGTGTAGTTGCAGCGGGGTAACGCGGGCGGCGTCAGCCGTCGCGCGAATCGGGGCGGATCTGCGCGTGGCACGCCGGGCGGTTCGCGCAAGTCGCGGTGAAAACGGTGGCGCGGCTCATTGCTTCTAGCTCGCCAGGTACGCCGTTTTCACGGCGGTCCAGAACGCGGCATCGCTCGCACCATAGGCCGACGCCTTGCGCCCGCCGCCGGGTCCATGATGCTCGACGGCCGTAGTCGGCAGATTGATCGTGACGAGACCGCTCTGCACGTGGCGGCGAAAATGCCGCGCGCGTTCGAGCGAGCGCGTGCAGATGCCGGCGCACAGTCCGTAGGCGGTGTCGTTCGCGAGATGTAGCGCGTGTTCGTAATCGTCCGCGCGCAGCACGACCGCGAGCGGCCCGAAAATCTCTTCACGCGCGATGCGATGCTCCGATTCGCCGATAAACAGCGCCGGCTCGAAAAAATAGCCGCGCGTCGCGCGCTCCAGTTGCCGCCCGCCGCGCAGCAACTGCGCGCCTTCCTGCTCGCCGACGCGCACGTAGTCGAGATTGCGTTCGAGCTGCGCGGCGTTCGCCACCGGGCCGATATCGGTGCCGTGCTTCAACGCGTGATCGACGGTGAGTTTCGCGAGCTTTGCCTGCAACGCGTCGACAAACGGCGCGAACACCGCGCGTTCGACGATCAGCCGCGCGGCAGCCGTGCTGCGCTGGCCGGTCGCGCTGAAGGCACCGGTGAGCGCCGCGTCGACCGCGCCGTCGAGATCGGCGTCGGCCAGCACGACGAACGGATTCTTGCCACCCATCTCGAGCTGCACGCGCGCCTGGCGCGTCGCGGCGGCCTGCAGCACGCGCGTGCCGGTGTCGGACGAACCGGTGAAGCTGATCGCCGCGACGAGCGGATGTGCGACGATGCGCGCACCGACCTTGCGTCCGCTGCCCATCACGAGGTTGAACACGCCGGCCGGCAAGCCCGCGCGACTGACGATCGACGCGAGCGCCGCCGCGCAGGCCGGCGCCGATTCGGCCGGCTTGTAGACGACGCAGTTGCCGTGCGCGAGCGCGGCGCCGATCTTCGCCGCGGCGATCGCGAGCGGCGCGCTCCACGGCGCGATGATGCCGACCACCCCGAGCGGCTCGCGCGTCATGTCGATTTCGACGCCGGCACGCGCCGACGCGAGCGGCTCGACGAACGCGCGCAGCGCCTCGGCCGCGAACAGCTTGAACAGTTGCCCTGCGCGCGTCGCTTCCGCGAGCGCCTCGGGCAGCACCTTGCCGACTTCACGCGCGAGCAGCCGGGCCAGTTCCTCGCGGCGCGCGAGCATTTCGCTGCCGATCGCGTCGAGCGCGTCGGCGCGGCGCTGTGCGGAGGCGAGCGACCAGTCGCGAAACGCCGCGTGCGCGGCCTCGATCGCGCTGTCGGTCTGCCGCACGTCGGCGCGCACGTATTCGCCGACCGGCTCGTCGAGATCCGACGGATTGAGCGACACGCCCGTGGTCGCGCCGGTCTCCCATCCGCCATTGATGTAATGGCGAAACGGGCTGGCAACGAGGGGGACGAGCGGATCGCGGTTCATCGGCGAAAAAAGGCGCACCGTAAGTTCACAAAGTCCACGAATGGTATGAGCCGGCCCAATAACTTTCCAATCCCTTTTTAGGCTTCTCCGATATCAGTTTCGGTATGGCATCATGGAGCTTCGGAGGAAGAACGTACAAACATCGCTCGTAAAAACCCAGGAGACCCTGCGATGACGCGTAGCTATTCGAACTGGTTCGTGCGCGCGCGGCTAAAGACGCGCCAGTTGCTGCTGCTTGCCGCGATGGAGGAGGAGGGCAACGTGCGCCGCGCGGCCGACGTGCTCGGCATGACGCAGCCGGCCGCGTCGCGCCTGTTGAAAGAGCTCGAGGACATGCTCGGCGTGAGCCTGTTCGACCGCACGCCGCACGGCATGCACGCGACGCTGTACGGCGAGGTGATGATCCGCCACGCGCGCATGGTGCTGTCGAACCTGAGCCAGGCGCACGACGAAATCTCGGCGCTGCGCTCGGGGCTCGCGGGTCAGGTGCGTATCGGCGTGATCGCCGCGGCCGCCGCGACGATGGTGCCGCGCGCGATCGCGAGCGTGAAGGAGCGTTATCCGCAGCTGCAGATCTGGGCCGAGGTCGAGACCTCCGACGTGATGCTGCCGCGGCTCGCCGAAGGCGATCTCGACATCATGATCGGCCGCGTGCTCGAACGGCAGAACCAGTTCAAGACCGACGTGCGCTACGAACCGCTCGCCGACGAACCGCTGTGCGTGGTCGCGCGTCCCGGCCATCCGCTCGAAAATGAAACGGGATTGACGCTGCGCGGTATCGTCAACGCGAGCTGGGTGCTGCATCCGCCGGGCAGCGTGCTGCGCCATCGCTTCGATCTGATGTTTTCGCAGATCGGCCTGAATCCGCCGCAGAACGTCGTCAATACGAACAACTTCCTCGCGATTTCGAGCCTGCTGCTGCAAAGCGACATGTTGGCGGTATTGCCCGATGAAGTGGCGCGTCAGTACCAACAGTACGGGGTATTGAAGCGCGTCCCGATCGATTTGCCTTGCAGGATGGATACATTCGGTATCATCACGCGCCAGTCGCATCTGTTGTCGCCGGCGGCCGCCGTCGTGCTCGACGCGCTGCGAGATGCGGCTCGCGACGTGTACGGCACGGCCACGGAACCCGCGGTGGCCCGGTAAATGCTTCCTTCTGTGTCATAGGCATCGGCTGACGGCGCGGGAGGGACATACGATGTACAGCAAACACAAGAAACGGCAACGCGCCGTCGACGATTCATTTTCGCTGCGCTCCGGTGGAGCGAGCGCCTGGTTTAGCAACGGCATGGCTCTCAAATCGACGATATACAAGGCGGAACTGCAGATCGCTGACATGGACCGGCACTATTACGCCGACCATTCGCTGACGATCGCCCGTCACCCCTCCGAAACCGACGAACGGATGATGGTCCGCGTGGCCGCGTTCGCGCTGTTCGCGCAGGAACGGCTGGAGTTCTGCAAAGGTTTGTCGGATGTCGACGAACCGGATCTGTGGGCGAAGGATCTGACCGGCGCGATCGACACGTGGATCGAGGTCGGCCAGCCCGATGAGCGCCGCATCGCCAAGGCGAGCGGGCGGGCGAATCACGTGGTCGTGATCGCGTATGGCGGGCGTACTTCGGAAATCTGGTGGCAGGGCGTGCGCAACAAGGTCGAGCGCCTGCGCAACGTGACGGTCTGGACGCTCGGCGAAGACGTCGCGGCATCGCTCGGCTCGCTTGCCGAACGCACGATGCGGCTGCAATGCACGGTGCAGGACGGCGAAGCATGGCTCGGCAGCGCCGAAGCCGATGCGGTGAAGATCGACTGGACCGTACTGAAGGCGCCCGCCGATGCGTGACGGCTCAGGTCTGAACCAGTTTTTGCGCCGCATCGTTCTCGCCTTCAGAGCGACGTGACCCGCGCCGCTTCCGGCGGCCCCTTCAGTTCGACCATATTGCCCTCCGGGTCGAACAGATACAGCGACGGCCCGAATCCGTCCGCGCCATAACGCACTCCCTGTTCGCCGAGCCGCGCGCCATGCGCGCTCAGATGCGCCTTCAGCGCGTCGGCGTCGAACGACTCGACGCGCAGACACAGGTGGTCCATGTTGCGCCCCGTGCCCGCCGCGCCGTTTTCCGCGCGATCGAGCTTCGCGCCGACCTGCAGCAGATCGATCAGTGATCGGCCCGCGCGCAGTTGCGTGAGGCCGAGTTCGCGCTGCTCCTTTTCAACGCTGCAACCGAGTACGTCGCAGTAAAAGCGCGCGAGGGTTTCGACGTGCGTCGCCCGGATCACGACGTGGTCGATCTCGCGAATGTGGATTTTCATGTCGAACGCCCTTTCGCTAGTTCGGAGAACCGATTAGGAAGTGTAGGAGAAAGGAAAGGGCGGAGTGGATCGGCGGGAAGTCGTGGGCGAACCGGACCAAATGCGGTCCAGGCGCGGACAGAAAACGCAGGCAAAAAAAGCCCGCTCAAGTGGAGCGGGCTGAATCCATATCAGGAGGAGACATGGAGGAGACAAGCACTAATATACACATCGGCTTGGTGCGACGCAATAACTTTTTAAGGGAAAACCCGATATCGTGCGAAATTGCCGCACTTTGAGGCAAAACGTCCGGCCGCAGGGCATTCCAAGGCGCTTCGGATTGCGATTTTGCCGGGTTTGACCCCACTACGGGTACGGACAAGCGCGTCCGAATGACAGAGCAAGATCCGGCGCGTACTGTGTAGCGTTCGGGCCTAGATTGATGAGCATCGACACTGCCTGCCCATCCGGGCCCCAGGACATCATGAACGCCACCACTCGCCATTCCGCCCCCCTGGGCGCCGCCGCCGACGTCGACACCACCCAGTGGCGCACCGACGACGAACGCTGGGACGCCGTCACCCACCGCGACCGCGATGCCGACGGCGCATTCTTCTACGCGGTCAGGACGACCGGCGTGTTCTGCCGGCCGTCGTGCGCGTCGCGCCAGCCGCGCCGCGAAAACGTCGCTTTCTTCACCGATGCCGCCGCCGCGCGCGCCGCGGGCTTTCGCGATTGCAAGCGCTGCCAGCCCGGCGGTCTGCCGCGCGAGCTCGACATCGTCGCCAGGGCGTGCGCCGCGCTCGACGCCGACCCGCAGCAGCGCCTCACGCTCGCGCAACTGAGCGATGCCGTGCACGTGAGCCCGTTCCATTTGCAGCGCCTGTTCAAGCGCGTGGTCGGCGTCTCGCCGCGTCAGTACCAGGCCGCGCAGCGCGGCGCCGCGTTGCGCGATGCGCTGCAGGGCGGCGCCGACGTTACGCGCGCGACGCTCGACGCCGGTTTCGGCTCGCCGTCGCGAATGTACGACAGCGCGCCGGCCGAGCTCGGCATGGCGCCGTCCGCGTATCGCCGCAAGGGCGCGGGCCTGACGGTGGGCTATGCGAGCGCGCCGACCTCGCTCGGCTTCGTGCTGGTCGCCGCGACTGACAAGGGCATCTGCAAGATCGGTTTCGGCGACGACACCACACTGCTGATCGACGAATTGCGCGGCGAGTTCGCGAATGCCGAGCTGCGCGAAGACGCCGGCCGGCTCGCGCCGTTCATCGCACAGATCGACGCGTATCTGCGCGGCACGCGCCACGACTTCGAGTTGCCGCTCGATATCGCGTCGACCGCATTCAAGCAGCGCGTATGGGATGCGCTGCGGCGAATCCCGTACGGCGAGACACGCAGCTATTCGCAGATCGCCGAGGCGGTCGGCTCGCCGCGGGCGGTGCGCGCCGTCGCGAGCGCATGCGCGACCAACCCGGTCGCGCTCGCGATTCCTTGCCATCGCGTCGTGCAGAAGGGCGGGGCGCTCGCCGGCTATCGCTGGGGGCTGCCGCGCAAGGCCGCGTTGCTCGACAATGAGGCGCAGCACGCAGGCGGCGTTTCAGCCAGCGACGCGCCCCGCCGCGACGCAAGCCGCACAGATGCCGACTCCCACAACTCCCAACTGGATCACGCCGCTTGAGCACGCTTCACGAGGTTGCAACTCTCGAATTACCGTTCAAGGCACCGTTCGACTGGCCGCGGCTGCTGCGCTTTTTCAGCGGCCGCGCGACGCCTGGCGTCGAAGCCGTCGAGGACGGCGCGTATCGTCGCGCGATCGACTGGAACGGCGACGGCGGCACACTCAGCGTGCGGCTGCATCCGCGCAAGCGCTGCATCGTCGCGAGCATCGAAGGGCCGGCGAGCCGCCACGCCGATGCACTCGCCGCGCCAATCGCAAGAATGTTCGATCTGCGCGCCGATCCAAAGAAGATCGCCGCCGGACTCGCGGCGGACCCGTGGCTCGCGCCGCTCGTCGCCACGGTGCCCGGCCTGCGCGTGCCGGGCGCGTGGTCCGGCTTCGAACTGGTGGTGCGCGCGATCGTCGGTCAGCAGGTCAGCGTGAAGGCCGCGACGACCATCATCGGACGGCTCGTGCAGCGAGCGGGCGAACGCATCGACGGGCATCCGCACGAAAACACCGCGTGGCGTTTTCCGACGCCGGCCGCGCTCGCCGAAGTCGATCTCGCGCAGATCGGCATGCCGGGCAAACGCGTCGCCGCGTTGCAGGGCTTCGCGCGCGCGGTCGCGAGCGGCGACGTGCCGCTCGACAGCAGCGACACCGTCGACGCCGCGAGCCTGCGCGCCGCATTGCTCGCGCTCGCGGGCATCGGCCCATGGACCGTCGAATACGTCGCGATGCGTGCATGGCGCGATCCCGATGCATGGCCCGAGGCGGATCTCGTGCTGATGCAATCGATCTGCGCGCGCGATCCTTCGCTCGTACGGCCCGCGCAACAGCGCAGCCGCACCGACGCGTGGCGGCCGTATCGCGCGTATGCCGCGATGCATCTGTGGAACGAGGTGGCGGATCGGGCGGGCGCTGCGCGCGGGGGATGAGCTGAGCGTGAGCGTCGTCGCGACGTGCCGATGCCGATGCCGATGCCGATGGCGTAGTTCAGCGCGACCTCAAGTGCCCGCTGAAACTCCGCCGAAGCGGCCGCAAGCAGCGGTTCTGGCGAGATGTTAAAGTGCCCGCTACTGAAAATTCCGCCGAACGTTGTCAGCCGCTATACCGTCTGTGGATCGTCCGGCGATACACGGCGACCGGCAACGCCCGACTTGCATCAATGCCAAACACCACACCTTCCTGCACGACCGACGCGCTTTCGCACCGCCTGTCCGTGCTCGACTCGAGCCCGCAGCGCGATGTGCTGATACGCGGCCTGCGCGGCATCGAAAGGGAAAGCCTGCGCGTGACGCGCAACGGCCAGCTCGCGATGACGCCGCATCCGCGCGCGCTCGGCTCGGCGCTCACGCACCCGTCGCTGACGACCGACTACTCCGAGGCGCTGCTCGAGCTGATCACGCCGGCTGAGCAGGACGCCGCCGAAACCCTCGCGCAACTCGACGTGCTGCATCGTTTCGTCTACGCGGAGCTCGGCGACGAGATCCTGTGGAACAACTCGATGCCGGGACTGTTGCCCGCCACCGACGATGGCATTCCGATCGCGCACTACGGCACCTCGAACATCGGCAAGCTGAAGTACGTGTACCGCGTCGGCCTCGCGCTGCGCTATGGCCGCACGATGCAGTGCATCGCGGGCATCCACTACAACTATTCGCTGAGCGAAGACGTGTGGCGCCTGCTGCACGCCGATCAGCAATCCACCGCGAACGCCGTCGACTTCCAGTCCGACCGCTACCTCGCGCTGATCCGCAATTTCCGCCGCACGAACTGGCTGCTGATGTATCTGTTCGGCGCGTCGCCGGCGCTCGATCGGCGCTTTCTCCGCGATCGCAAACACACGCTCGAGACGTTCGACGCCGACACGCTGTACCGCCCGTACGCGACCAGCCTGCGCATGAGCGATCTCGGCTATTCGAACACGACCGCGCAAGCCGCGCTGCACGCCGACTACGACACGCTGCCCGGCTATCTCGACGCGCTCGCGAAAGCCGTGAGCCAGCCGTATCCCGCCTACGAGCAGATCGGCACGCAACGCGACGGCGAGTGGGTGCAGATCAACACCAACGTGCTGCAGATCGAAAACGAGTTCTATTCGACGATTCGTCCGAAGCGCGTCACGTATCCGGGTGAGCGGCCGTTGCATGCGCTCGCCGCGCGCGGCGTGCAATACGTCGAAGTGCGTTGCATGGACATCGATCCGTTCGAGCCGGCCGGCATTTCGCTCGAAACGTCGCGCTTTCTCGACGCGTACCTGCTCGTGTGCGCGCTCGACGACAGCGCGTCCCTGCCTCCGCCCGCGTACACCGAAGCGAACCAGAACTTCGGCCGCGTGACGATGGAAGGCCGCAAGCCAGGCCTCGAACTGGTTCGCGACGGCAAGCCGGTCGCGATGATCGATTGGGCCGACGAACTGCTCGTGAAAATCGACGCCGCGGCGGCCGTGCTCGACAGCCTGAAGGGCGGTGACGAACACGCGCGCGCGGTCGCCGCGCAACGCGCGAAGCTCGCGGACGTGTCGCTGACGCCATCGGCGCGCGTGCTGCAAACGATGCGCGACCAGCAGCAAAGCTTCCTCGCGTTCGGCCTCGCGCAAAGCGAAGCGCACGCCGCGTACTTCCGTGCGCGTCCGCTCGATGCCGCGCAGTCCAAGGCGTTTGCCGACCTCGCGGTGCGATCGCTCGACGAACAGGCGAAGCTCGAACGCGACGAGGTTGGTTCGTTCGATGCGTTCGTCGCTGCGTATCGGGCCTATACGCTCAATCGCTTCAGCGTCTGAGCGTTCGGACCACAGCATCCCGGAAGTGCTTCAAGCGGCCCACGTGGCCGCTTTTTCTTTGCCCCGAGCAACGCGCAGGTAACCTCTACGGATTGCGCTCTTCAGGCGTCCGCGGAATCGGCAAATACTCCGCGCGATGTCGCGATTCTCTGATCTGGGTGAAACACCGCTTCGATGGGGTAGTCCAAACTCTTATGACATGCTCCACAGGGGAGGTATCGACGTGAGGAACAAAGCTCTGTTGGCCGCGCTGTGTCTCGTGGCGGCGACGGCATGCTCGACCCAGGGTCAGGTCGATCCCGATGTCATGCAGATCGCGACCAGGCCGTTGACGTGTTCGAACAAGGCCGAATGCGACCTCTGGTGGCAACGGGCGCAAACGTGGGTCGCGAGTCATTCGAAGTACAAGATCGAGACCGCTAACGACTCGCTGATCCAGACCGCCGGCCCGGACGGCGGCAAGCGCGCGCTCGCGTTTCAGATCACGCGCGCCGCAGGTCCCGATGGCACCACCACGATCGGCTTTTCGGCGCATTGCGACAGCTCGCTCGGCTGCAAGCCGAATCCGTGGGAAGCCGGTGCGGATTTCAAGCAGTATGTGAGAGGCACCACGGGCACAGCCGCCAGCGCGCCGCAAGGCAGCGCGACGCCATCGCAGAACGCGCCCGATGCGACGCATCCGGAGACGATGCCCCGTAACACGACCAGGCTGCCGAATGGCGAGGTGATGTCGCAATAGATCGAGCGGTGGCCGCAGCGGCGATGCGTTCGCCGCCGCCGCGCGTTTGCTTCAGTGTCCTAATGAAGGTCCGGTGCCTTTGCGCGGCTTCGTGATCCACACGAGCACCGCCAGCACGATAAACGCCGCGCCCGAGATGCGGAAGAAGTCGTTGGTGGCCATCATGTACGCCTGACTCGTCACCACCTGGTTCAGCTGCGCGGTCAGGCTGTCGCCGGAGAGCCCGGCGCCCGCCAGCGCATTCGTATAGGCGTTGGTGTTCGCCGAATACGTGCTGACCGTATCTGCAAGCATCGCGTGGTGATAGATCGTGTCGTTTTCCCAGAACGTCGTGCTGATCGCGGTGCCGATCGCGCCCGACAACGTGCGGAAAAAGTTCGACAAACCCGACGCGCTTGCAAGACGCTCGTCGGACACGCTCGACAGCGTGATCGTCGTCATCGGCACGAAGAAGCAGGCGACGCCGATCCCCTGCACGAGCCGCGGCAGGATCACGTGGCCGAACGGCACGTCGAGCGTGAACGTCGAGTTCCAGAACGATACGATCGCGAACACGACGAACGCGAAGCTCGCGACCATGCGCAGATTGAGCCGATGCATGTTCTTGCCGATCATCGGCGACAGAAACAGCGCGAGCAATCCGACCGGTGCCGTGGCGAGACCCGCGAGGCCGGCCGTATAGCCCATCACCGTTTGCAGCCATAGCGGGAAGATCACCACCGAGCCGAAGAACGCCATGAAGCCGAACGAGACGATCACGACGCCGAGCGCGAAGTTGCGATCCTTGAACAGCGACAGGTCGACGATCGGCTCCTTCTCGGTCAACTCCCACACGAGCAGGAACGCAATCGACACGAGCGCGATCACGGCGAGCGCCACGATGAACGTCGAGTTGAACCAGTCGCGGTCCTTGCCGAGGTCGAGCATCATCTGCAGACACGACACGCCGGTCACGAGCAGCACGAGGCCCACCGCGTCGATGCGCTGGCGCGTCGTCTGCGTCTCGCGGCCACGCAGCAGCAGATACGCGCAGAACGCCGAGAACAGGCCGATCGGCACGTTGATGTAGAAGATCCACGGCCACGTGAAGTTATCGGTGATGTAGCCGCCCATCACCGGGCCGAAGATCGGCGCGCAGATCACGGTCATCGCCCATAAGCCGAGCGCGAGTCCACGTTTGGCGGGCGGGTAGGAGCGCATCAGGATCGTCTGCGACAGCGGCACCATCGGCCCGGACACGAGCCCTTGCACGAGCCGGAAGGCGATCAGCGATTCGAAGTTGTGCGCGAAACCGCAGGCCGCCGACGCGATCGTAAACAGCAGCACGGACAGCGTGAAGAGTCGTACCTCGCCGACGCGTCGCGCGAGCCAGCCGGTCAGCGGCACGGCGATCGCCGAGGCGACCGAGTATGACGAGATCACCCAGGTGCCCTGGCTTGCGGCGACGCCGAGGCTGCCGGAAATGGTCGGCACCGCGACGTTCGCGATCGAGGTGTCGAGCACCTCCATGAAGGTGCCGAGCGCAAGGCCGACGGTCAGCAGCGCGAGCGTGCCGCCCTGGAGCGGGGCAAGTTCTGGTGCGGGCAGCGTGGCGTTGGAAGCCGTGGCATCCATAGGTTTGTTCTCCTCAGGCGGCGAAAGCTTGTCGCGGCAGCCTTATCGCGTGTTTCAGATACCATGCTTGCATGCCGCATCACCCTCTGCCCAGACAGATATCTGATGACAATGACGCCTTGGAAAAGCGCCTCGTGATTGTCCTGCTAGTACTTCGTGATGACGCGCCGCCGCCATCCGACGACGACCGTTGTTTGACGCATGCTTCGGCTCATCCCGGCGGCTTGTCCGGCGGTGGCGCCGGTCCGCAACCCACGTCGGCGTCTCCCTCGGGACCGTTTGCGATGAAACGGGCGAGCAGGTGAATCAGCGTCGCGTGCTCCTCCGCGGTAAAACCGCGCAACTGGTCGTTCAGCACAGTTGCGCCGAGGTTCGGCAACTGGCGCGCGGCCTCGTGGCCCTGCTGCGTCAGCTCGAGTTTCACCATACGTCGGTCGTCGCTGCTGCGGGTGCGCACGACGAAGCCCTTCTTTTCCAGCCGGTCGAGCAGACGCGTCATCGAGCCGCTGTCGTACGACATCGCGCGCGACAGCTCGAATGGCGTGCTCGCGCGCCGCGACGACAGCATCAGAATCACGCCGATCTGCTGCGCGGTGAGCCCGAGCGGCTTGACCGCACGGTCCGTGCGCTCGACCAGCACGTTGCGCGCTTTCGTCAGGTAGTAGCCGAGACTGCTCGTGAGCTCGACCTCGTCCGCTTTGTAGGGGCCATCAGTCATGGGGTATCCGCAACATCCAGGCAAGACGAAGTTTAGCTGCCTAAGCAGACAAGTCAAATCGCATTTTGCGGTGCGCAACGGGGCCAACCGAAATACAACAGTCGAATCAATTGCGCCGCACAGTATCTTGAAATTTGATTGCATGGTCAATATTATGACAAGCAATGAGTTTCGCGCGTCCTGCGCCATTCGAGACCATGTTCTGACCGATCGACCGCACGCCGCCCGCCTCGCGACGCGCGCCAAAGGATTTCCCCGATGCTGTACCTCAAAAACACGCTTGGCGGCCTCAGCCGCTCACTGACCGATTCCGCACTCCATACCTTCCAGGGCCGACACCGCTGGTGGAAGCTCGCGCTGTTTGCGGGACTGTTCGTGCTGCCGGGTGGGTCGGTGGGTGTCGCGTTGCTCGCGTGGGCCGAGCATCGAAGGGGGACGAAGCGGGCGAGGAAAGGCAGCGTTGTGGGCGAGGAATCCAGCGAGATCGTGCTGCCGAAGGAAAGCTTCGTGATAAAGGCGGGAAACGTCGTCCCCGCGACGGCCAACAGCGGTAACGCTTGCCTCGCGCCTGGCGGTGCGTCGTGCCGGGCCTCGGCTGGCAAGCTCGCGTGTCTGCGTCAACGCCAGCAGACCCAATCCACGGAATCGCGGCTCTGAAGGTGCACCGATTCGCAGCGCGCTTTTCGGCACACAGTTTCGCTTCGTCTAGCCATCTGAACCACCGCGAACCCGCAGCCCCTCGCGCCGCCGGTAACAACGCGTAACCAGCGCGTCACCGCAAGTAACACACCTGCGCACCGCCTCGCATTAACCTTTCGGCTTTCAGTTTCCCGCGCTCGCGCGGGCTCATACGCTAACATTCCGGCAGACCACGATCTCGCCCGGCCGGTGGCGCCATTCCCGGCCGCATTGCGGCGTCCAGAAGGAATTCATTGCATGCAGTCTGATCGAATGTCGCGGCCGCTTGCGCCGCGCGTCCTGTCCCTTGCCGTGAGCGCGGCCTGCGCGACGCTCCTGGCCGCCTGCGCGGTCGGTCCGAACTATCAGCGGCCGGCCACCGAGATCCCCGCGTCGTTCAAGGAAGCCGCGCCCGGCTGGAAAGTCGCCGAACCCGCCGATCAACACGACCGCGGCGACTGGTGGGCGATCTACGAAGACCCGAAGCTCAACGAACTCGAAGCCAAGCTCAACACCGCGAACCAGACCATCGCGCAATTCGCCGCGAGCTACCGGCAGGCGCGCGCGCTCGTCGGCGAAGCGCGGGCAGCGTACTTCCCGACGATCGGTGCATCGGCGGGCGCGACGCGCTCGGGCAACGGCACGCAAACCGGTGGCAATGCGACTACGGCGACCAGTCGCGAGGGCATCACCAACAGCTTCAACGTGCAGATGACGGCGAGCTGGGAGCCCGACCTGTGGGGCTCGGTCACGCGCTCGGTCAACGCGCAGAAAGCCGGCCAGCAGGGCGCGGCCGCCGACCTCGCGAACGCGCGCCTGTCCGCCCAGGCCACGCTCGCGCAGACCTACTTCCTGCTGCGCGCGCTCGACTCCACGCAGAAGCTGCTCGACGACACCGTGATCGCCTATCAGCGCTCGCTGCAACTCACGCAGAATCAGTACGCGGCCGGCGTCGCCGCGCGCTCGGACGTGATCCAGGCGCAAACGCAGCTGCAATCGGCGCAGGCCGCCGCGATCGACAACGGCATCCAGCGCGCGCAGGACGAGCACGCGATCGCGGTGCTGGTCGGCGTGCCCGCGTCGATGTTCTCCCTGCCGCCGATGCCGCTCACCGCGACGCCGCCCGCCGTGCCTGCGCAGATGCCCTCCGCGCTGCTCGAACGCAGGCCGGATATCGCATCGGCGGAACGCAAGGCCGCGGCGGCGAACGAGCAGATCGGCGTGGCGATCGCCGCCTTCTTCCCGTCGCTGACGCTGTCGGCGACCGGCGGCTTCGAGAACTCGGTGTTCTCGCAATTGTTGACGTTGCCGTCGCGCTTCTGGACGCTCGGCCCGCAACTGGCCGGGACGATCTTCGACGCCGGCCTGCGCAAAGCGCAAACCGAGGCCGCGCGTGCCACCTATGACGCGGATGTCGCGACCTATCGGCAGACGGTGCTCGCCGCGTTCCAGGACGTCGAGGACAACCTCGCGTCGCTGCGCATCCTCGAACAGGAAATCGTCGTGCAGCGGCAGGCGGTCGACTCGGCGCGCCAGGCGCTCGCCATCGTGACGAACGAGTACAAGGCGGGTACGGTCGGCTTCGTCAATGTGCTGACCGCGCAGACCACGGCTTTCACGGCCGAACAGAAGCTCGAGAATATCGCCGGGCAGCGGATGGTGTCGTCGGTGGGGCTCGTGAAGGCGCTCGGCGGCGGCTGGGACGCGTCGCAGATGAATCGCGAGACCGGCGATGTCGCGGCGCCCGCGCCGCTGCCGGCATCGGCGCCGACGGCTGCGGCCACGTCAGTCGGCGCGCCGTCCATCGCACAGAGCACCGCGTCGGGCACAGACGCGCCGCAAGCGCGGGTGCAGAGCAAATAATGTCCGCTGCGCTCGCCGCGCAGCAATGCCACAAAACAGAAGAGGCATGGTCGCAACTCGCGGCCATGCCTCTTTTTTCATCGCGCCACGCGCGCGAAACACGCGCCTCGGCACACATCAGCGCACGTCAGCCCCAACTCAGCGCACGAACGTCAGCGCCACCGTATCCGGCCCGCTAGGCCGGCCAAGCAGATTCAGCAGGCCGGCGAGGTTATCGTGCTGTTCCGGCGCGGCGCTCGCCGTGCCATGAAACGACGTCGATGCGGCCGACACCGTGCCGCTGCCGGTCAGCGTCAACGGACCCTTGATCGTGCTCAGATCGAGCGCCGACGACGTGCCCTGCGCCTGAAACCTGACCCGGTACGACCCGAGCGGCTTCACGAGCGACACCCGGGAGCTGACGTCGTCGAGCATCATCGTCAGCTGGCCGAACGCTTCGCCGTTGAAACTGCGCCACTCGGACCACGACAGCTGCACGTTGCCCTGCAGATCGAGCGTGTTGAATGGCGCGCCAAGCCCCGCGAGCAGCGACGCCGGCACCGCGAGCGCGCCGGGCGTGACGGTTGCGCCGCGCGGCGTCGCTTCGACCGTGACCGGGTCGGGCATCGCCTCGCTATGGCGCATGACCATGCGCACGCGTCCGGTGAAAAGCGGCCAGAACGCCGTGCGCCATTCGATCCGACCAGGCAGCAGCGTCGCCGCGCTCATATCGGCGCCGGCGGCCAGCATCAGGGTCGCCGAGCCATGCCACAGCGAGCCCTCGGCGTCGACGAGATTGACGTGCCCGTGCGTTTGCCGCGCGAACCGCGGCGTAATCCAGGCGGCCGGCAGTAACGCGAGCGTCACGGCCGCCACCGACAAAACGGCGACCACCAGCCACGGCAGCGCCGGACGCAGGCGCCACATCCAGTAATTCATGCGAGATCCTGTAGCGAGCGGCGCGTTGTTATTTCGCGGTCGACGGTTGCAGCGCGACCGTCAGATCGACCTGGCCGTCGTCTTTCAACGCGGTGATGTGCGCCTCGGAGACCTGCACCTTGAACTGCTTGCGCACGTCATCGACCCACGCGGTCCAGGCTGGAAACGCCACGTTTTTCATTTGCACCTGCACCGCGTTGCCGACGAACTGCACCTGCGTCGCGGCGAGGCCATGTTCGCCGAGCGATGCGGAAAGCGCGTCCTTCAGCGCCGCGCCGGTCGGCGCGACACCTTGCGCGGCCGCCGACAGCGAGCGCGCCTCGTTCGACTGCGCGGTCATCTGCGCAAGCTGCCGCTGCAGGCTGGGCAGCGATTCACGCAGGTGCGCGCGGCCTTCCTGCGCGGGCGCCCACAGCACCGACCATGCAATCGCCACGGCGAGCGCGGAGCCGCCCCACGTCAGCAGCGCCTTTTCGCGATCGGTGCGCTGGTCCCAGAAGCCAGCCCATGTTTGAGCGAGTTCAGCTTTCATTGTCCGTTCCTGATGGTCCACTTGCCGGTACTGCTGTCGATCGCGCCGGTAAGGCCGTTGCGCGCGAGGCGCTTGGCGAAGTCGGGGTCGACCTTGACCGCGGATTTGAAGGTCACGTCGAGGCGGTGCTCGTGATAGTCGAGCGCGGCAATGCCGTTGACCGGCAGCGGCGACAGCGAGCGCGCGAGGCCGTCGGCGAGCGACAGGAAATCCTCCGGCGACAGCTCGCCCGCCGCCACGCGCAGCTGTTGCACCTGACGCGCCATCTGATCGGGCGCGTCGAGTACGACGGTCGTCTTCGGGAACGTATTGAGCAGCAGCTCCGTCATCTGCGTGTTGATCGCGTCACGCTGACGCGCAAGCATCAGCCACTGCACGTTCGCGCCGATGATCGCGACGACGAGCGCGGCGACCGCGAGCACGATCGGCAGACGCAGACGCCGCAGCGTCGCGCGATCGAGGCGCCACGGCTGCGACGCGAATTCGAACTGGCACAGGTCGAAGCGGCATTCGAGCGCGCGTCGCGCGAGCTGCTCGAACGGCAGCGGACTCGCGCCGTGAATATGCGAGGCGAGCCGCGCGGGACTCGTCGTGGATTGGTTCGGCTCGTTGCCGGGCACCTCGGTCAGCATGTACAGCGACACCGACGCCGCACCCGCTAGCGCGGACAGCGTCGCGTTCACCGCATCGGCCGGCGCCGCGAAACCCTCGCCCTGGACACCGCGTGCAATCGCCAGTTCGACGCGCGGCACGCCGCTGTCGAGCGCGCCTTCGACGAGCAGCGCGGGTGCGGTCTGCACGACCGCACCGAGCACCGCGGCCACCATCGGCACGATGGACGGCGCTTCGGGCGCGACCACCGGCGCGATGCCCGGTAGCGACGTCGCGACGCTCGCCGCGCCGGCCATCGTCGGCTCGCGCACTTCGGCTGTTTCATCGACGTTCGCGGCAACTTCGGTCACCGGCGCCAGCGGCAGGCAACGCGTGACCGGCACCGCGCGCAGACTGCGATGACCGGCCGCCGTGAACGCCTCACAGATGAAACGGAACCAGCCGCGATCAATGATCGCGAGCAGGTGCCGACCTTCACCAAGCCCCTGCGGATCGACCGCGATGTGGCAGGTCTGCGGGTCCTGGATCAGTTGATCCTCGACGATATTGGGCAGCGCCTGGCGCAGCTTCGGGCCACGCAGCGGCGGCAGCGTCGCGGGCATCAGCAGCAGGTCGCGCGCGGCGAGCATCAGCACCGTCGTGCCGGCGCGCGGCAGCAGCGCGAGTGCCGAGCGGCCGGCGCGCTGCGTGCGCCCCGTCTTGTCGAGCAGCACGAACGGCAGCTCGGGCAGTTGCCATTCCTGCGAGGGCACCGCCGGATCACGCGGTGGCAATAGGACGATCAGCGTGCTCAAAGGCCACTCTCTCTGTGGATTGCGTTGTTCATAGTTGGTCTTGTACCCGCACGATACGCGTGGTGTGAGTTAGCGGATCGCGATAGACGAGCGTCGTGCGATCCACTTCGGCGCGCTCGTGCTGCACACTGCCGTGGACTAAAAAGTAGCTCGAATTGACGTCGAACTCATTCGGATCGATCGACACCGATTGCACACCGGCGGCGGTCAGCGCGAGCTGCACGTCGCCGACGTTGCGGAAAAACACGGTCTGGCGCCGCGCGACGAGTGCTTGCGCCTGCGACACGGTCATGCCCGGCACCATCGCCGCGATCACTTCGGCCGACGCGGTGTTCATGTTGATCGCGGTGGTCGTAGGCAGCACGGTGACGAACGGCCGCAGCTTCGCGACGATCTCCGGCGTGTAGCCCGGAATGTCGAGCAGCGAATCGACGCTCGTCATCAGCAGCGGCGCGACCGCCACGTTGTCGTCGCCGTCCTCGATGCCGGGCTGGTTCGTGAAGTTGCCGCCCGTCATACCGCCGCCGCCACCCACCTGCGGCGTGCTGCTGATCGACGTGCCGGTCTGAAAGCGCGTCGCCGATTGCGACAGCCCCGCGCGCACGTGCAGCGCGGTCACTTTGGCGAGCTGCCCGCTCAGGCCGAGCGACACCAGCAGGCGCTGATACGCGGCCATCTGCTCGGCGCTGATTTGCGTCACGCCGGGCGCCGGACTTGCGACCAGATTGCGCAGATTGAATCGGGACTGCGCGTCCTCGATCGATCCCGACAGGTAGGTGGCCGCGCCTTGCTCAGCGCGTACCTCGCCAATCTGGCCGAGAAAATCCGACAGCCGGGTTTTCGCGATCGGCACGCCCCACAAGCCACCCAGATACGTGATGCCAGCCGACGTATCGCCTTCGGAGCGCAGAATCAGCCGGGTCCAGTCGAGCGCGCCGCGCGCGACCCATTGCGCCTGCGACAACAGCCGCTGATTCTCGATGCGCCGGATTTGCACCTGCTGGCGCCACAACATGCCGGACACGAGGATCGCCGACAGCGCGACGACGAGCAGCGCGCTGATGATGGCCACACCGCGCTCGCGCGCGCCGGCCACGCGCGAACCGGATGCCGACCTTTTCGACGACGACGAGGAGAACGTCATGTCATTCTCCGACCAGAAAAACGCGCGTGACCGGCCGCGCGAGCGATGTTGCGCCGATGCTGACCTCGAGCCCCGTCACCGAGCGCGGCATCGGCGCGTTGCCGAGCTGCGGCACCTTCAGGTTGTTGACGGCTTCGGTCAGCGCGGTCTGTACGTCGTTCATCCGTATGGTCCAGCCGAGCTTCGGCACGTACATGCGCGCCGAGATCGAGCCGACGCCACCCATCAGCGGCACCGCGCTCCAGCCTTCGTCGCTGCCGTGCAACGCGCGCCGCAATTCGCCGACGTTGCCGAGCGGCGGCGACGCGTAGCGCACCACGCGGCCGTTCGAGATCTGATAGCGCACCACCTGCAGACGCGGCGCGGTGGCCGGCAGCACCATGTGCCGCACGATCTGCAGCGTGTTGCCGGACACCGAGACCGCGGCCTGGCCGGATTCGTCGTCGCTGGCGGCCTGGCGTGCGTCGATGCGCATCTGGTCGAACAGCTGCGCGAACACGCGTTCGTCTTCCATCGCGTTCGTGATCGTCGTGCGGCCGCGGATGATCTGATCGAGCCCGCGCCATGACAGCACGGCGATCACCGCGAGGATCGCGATCGCGACCAGCAGTTCGATCAGCGTGAAGCCGCGCGCGCCATAACGGCGGCGGCGCTCACAGCGAGCGGTTGTTTTCATTCGCGACCACCGTGACCATCTGCGCGAGATTGCCGGACTGCCCAGGCATCGTCACCATCACTTCGACACGGCGAAACACCGGATTCGGCGTCGCCGTCACGTGCTCGGTACAGCGCAGTTGCAGATTGCCTTGCGAGCAATCGAAGCTCGTTGAGCCGATGTTGGGCCATGCATGCTTCAGATGAAGGTCCGCGAGCGCGTTGTCCGCGCTCCAGCCGGCGAGCAGACGCCGGTGCAGATCGGCTTCGCCGCTCGCGAGACTGCCGACCGCGCGCAGCGACGCGGCAAGCGCGATCGCGATGATGGCGAGCGCGACCAGCACCTCGATCATCGTGAAGCCACGCTCCTCGCGGCACCCGACATCGCGCATCATGAAGAGGGAAGGGGCACGGACCGACCTGCCATAGCGAAGCATCCGCATCTCAGCGCACCTCGTAGCGGCCATTGCCGGTACCGACGATCGTCGCCTGGCCGGCCGCCGAAAACAGCGTGACCTGCACCGGCACGTCGATCGCCTCGGTACCGAACACGATGCGATCGGCGTGCGAATCCGAGCCCGGGTAACTGATCGCGACACTGGTCACGCCGCCTTCCCACTGACGCGGTCCGAGCAGATCGTCGCGCAGCGGACGCCAGCCGTCCTGGGTGCGCTGATCGAAACGGAAGCCGCCCTCGAACGGCTGCCACGCGATCGGCCGCGCGCGCACCTGCGCTTCATCGCCAGCCGATTCGAACAGCAACGCGAGACGCTGCGCTTCCTCGTTCAGATCGGTGCGCGGATTGCGGGTCATCGTGACCGCGGTCAGCGACACGAGCAGGCCCGCGATCACGAGCACGACCATCATTTCGAGCAGCGTGAAGCCTGCCGCGCGGCGGCGGCGCAGGCGGGAGCGCGGCCGCGAAGCCGTACACGGAGTGTCCACACGGGACTTGCAAGCGGACGTGCGCATAGTGCCGGCCATCGACGATCAACGGAAATTCATACAGCAATGCATCGGTGAAGCACGCACGCTTGCACGCGCCGCGAACATAACGGCGTGGCGGGCAGGGTGCCTGGCGAAACAAGCGGCCGAACCAGCGGCAAGGAGGGCGCGTGCATGAACATCATCGAGTCTGGCGGAATGCCAGGTTCAGCCTGTTCATTGCCAGGACCCGACGTCGGCGTCGTTGCCTTCGCCGCCCGGTTTGCCATCGGCGCCGTAGCTGAACACATCGACCTCGCCGTGCACGCCGGGATTCAGGTACTGGTACGCATTGCCCCACGGATCGTTCGGCAGACGCTCGAGATAGCCGCCGTCCTTCCAGTTGTTCGGCACCGGGTCGGTGGACGGCTTTTCGATCAGTGCGTGCAGGCCTTGCTCCTGGGTCGGATAGCGGCCGTTGTCGAGGCGATAGAGCTTCAACGCCTGCATCACGGTGCCAATGTCCTGCTTCGCGGCAACGCGCCGCGCTTCGTCCGGACGGCTCATGATCTTCGGCACGATCAGCGCGGCGAGAATGCCAAGAATGGCGATCACGACCATGATTTCGATCAGCGTGAAACCGCGTTGACGACGGCCGCGCGAACCCGCGTTGTCAGCGCGGCGAATGGTCGACAGTTGCATAGGTTGCTACCTCTTTTCAGGTGAAATTTTCGGCCCGGCTTATCAGATTGAACACGCCGGGCCGTCATTTTAATGTCATGCAGTTGAAGGGTTTCAACCCACCGCAATTTTCACAATAGTCCGTACAATGTGCGCATGAACGCCATCCAAATCCGCCTCCTGTCGCTCGCGCTGTTCGCCGCTTTCTGCGCGACGCTGACCTACTGGGTCATCACGCTCATCACGTTGTCCGGCGCGCCGTTGCCGGCTGCGGCGGCGCATGCGCAGGTCTCGACCGATCAGGCCGCGACGCTGTTCGGCGGACAGCTCACGCGCAACGTCAATCAGGACATCCATCTCTTCGGCATCCTCGCGTTGAGCGAAGGCGCCGCGGCGATCGTCAGCGTCGGTGGCGAGCCGCCGCGCGCGGTGTCGCTCGGCAGCACGCTGATGCAAGGCACCAGGCTCTCCGAGGTCCGCGCCCGCTCGATCATCATCGACCGCAACGGCGCCCACTCGGAAATCTTCCTGCCCCCCAACTCCAGCGGTCCCACCATTTACGTGCGCTGAAACCCGAAGCGGTTGCGCGGCTGATACCGCATGCCGCGCAAATCCTTTCTCTTCCTTCCTCGCGCTACGACGACTACTACTGCACGAGGTTGTTCAGTTCGATGATCGGCAGCATCACCGCGAGCACGATCACCAGCACCACGCCCCCCATCGCCAGGATCAGCAGCGGCTCCAGCAGGCTCGTCAGGAACATCGTGCGACGCTCCAGCTCGCGCGCTTCGCCATCGGCCGCGCGATCGAGCATCGTCGTCACGTCGCCGGTCGCTTCGCCCGAGCGGATCAGGTGCACGAGCACCGGCGGAAACGTCTTCGTGTTGCCGAGCGCGCGCGACAGCGACGTACCTTCGCGCACTCGCACGATCGCGTCGTCGATGTTCTCGCGCATCGCATTGTTGCTGAGCGTTTCGGCCGCGGCTTGCAGCGCGCGCAGAATCGGCACGCCCGCCGCGGTCAGAATGCCGAGCGTGCTGGCGAAGCGGACCGTGTTATAGCCGCGCACGAGCTTGCCGATCAGCGGCGCGGTCAGCAGCCAGCGGTCGAAGGCGAGCCGTGGGCCCGGTTGCCTGAGGGTCGCGCGCACCAGATAGACGACCACGATCGCGCCGATCAGCATCGCCCACCACCAGTGCCGCACGAAGCCGGACAGCGCCATCATCACGATCGTCAGAAACGGCAGTTGCTGCTTGGTGCTCGCGAACACGTTGACGACCTGCGGCACCACATAGCTGAGCAGGAACGTGACGATGCCGAACGCGATGATCGTGACGATCGTCGGATACGTGAACGCCAGCACGATCTTCTGCTTCAGTGCATTGCGCTGCTCGATGTAGTCGGCGAGCCGCGACAGCACCAGGCCGAGCTTGCCCGTGTGTTCGCCGGCCGCGACGAGCGCCCGGTAGATCTCGGGGAAGTCCTTCGGATGCTGCTGCAGCGCATTCGCGAGCGAATGACCGCCGAGCACTTCGGCGCGAATCGCCGCCATCAGCTCGCGGATGTAGTCGCGCTCCGACTGCTCGGTGAGCACCGCGAGCGCTTCGTCGAGCGGCAGACCCGCGATCAGCAGACTCGCGAGCTGCCGCGTCAGAATGGCCTGCTCGCGCTGCGACAGACGACGCCCGAGCGCGAGCCGCTGATTGCGCTCGCCGCGGGTGCGCGACGCCGCCGGTTCGACGACGAGCGGAGTGAGTCCCTGCGAGCGCAGGTTGGTGCGCGCGCCGCGCGCACTGTCGGCGTCGAGCACGCCTTTTTGTGCCTTGCCCGCCGCGTCGATCGCTTCGAAACGGAATGCCGGCATGCGCTTATGCTCCGCCCGTCACGCGAATCACTTCTTCGAGCGACGTCAGTCCCGAGGCGAGCCAGCGCTCTGAATCCTCGCGCAGCGTGCGCATGCCGTGCGCGCGGCCCGCTTCGAGAATTTCGGCGTCCGCCGCGTTGCGGTGGATCAGCGAACGGATCGTCTCATCGATCAGCAGCAGCTCGTAGACGCCGCGCCGTCCCGCGTAACCGGATTGGCCACAACGGTCGCAGCCGACCGGATGCCAGCGCTTGCTGCCGTCCTCTTCCGTACGCTCTTCGCGACATACCGGGCACAGCCGCCGCACGAGCCGCTGCGCGAGCACGCCGAGCAGCGACGAGGCGAGCAGATACGGCTCGACGCCCATGTCGGTCAGACGCGTGACGGCGGATGCCGCGTCGTTCGTGTGCAGCGTCGCGAGCACCAGGTGGCCGGTCAGCGAGGCCTGCACCGCGATCTGCGCGGTTTCGAGGTCGCGGATTTCACCGATCATGATGATGTCCGGATCCTGACGCAGAATCGAGCGCAACGCGCGCGCAAAGCTCATGCCGATCCGCTCGTTGACCTGGGTCTGGCCGATGCCGGACAGGTCGTATTCGATCGGGTCTTCCACCGTCATGATGTTGGTGGTCGCCGTCTCCAGTCGCGACATCGACGCATACAGCGTCGTGGTCTTGCCGGAGCCGGTCGGGCCCGTCACGAGCACGATGCCGTGCGGCTTGCCGATCAGCTTGTCGAACTTGCCGAGCGTGTCGGATGCCATGCCCAGCGCTTCGAGATTCAGTCGCGCCGCGTCTTTTTCAAGCAGCCGCAGCACCGCGCGCTCGCCGTGGCCGGTGGGCAGCGTCGATACGCGCACGTCGACCGGACGACCGCCGACGCGCAGCGTAATGCGGCCGTCCTGCGGCAGACGTTTCTCCGCGATGTCGAGCTGCGCCATGATCTTGATCCGCGAGATCAGCGCGCCGTGCAGCGCTTTTTTCGGCCGCACCACGTCGCGCAGCGTGCCGTCGACGCGAAAGCGCACCACGGACGCATTCTCGAACGGCTCGATATGAATATCCGATGCTTGTTCGCGCGCCGCTTGCGTGAGCAGCGCGTTGATCATGCGGATGATCGGCGCGTCGTCTTCCGATTCGAGCAGATCCTCGACCTCGGGAATGTCCTGCATCAGACGCGACAGATCGACTTCGCCTTCCACTTCACCGACCACCTGCGCGGCGCTGCCGTCCTGGCGCGCATAGGCCTGGTTGATCGCCTGCGCGAGATCGTCGGCGGGCACGCGCACGACCGATACCGTGCCGTAGTTGCGCGCGATTTCGGCAAGCGCGGCTTCGCTCGTGCGCTCGCTGATCCAGACTTCGAGGCTATCGGCATACTGATGCGCGACCAGGACCTGGCCGCTGCGCGCGAAACCGTACGGCACGAGCCGGGCGGCGAGCGGCGAGGGCGCCGCGCGCTCGCCGGAGGCGGCGCCGTTCAACAGACCTTGCGATGGCGCGGTTTGCGCGGGCGTCTGCGTCACGGACGAGCTCCCGGCGATACCGTACTCGGCCCCACGCCGCTGGCCGGATCGACGACCGCCGGTTGCGGCACGGTTTGCGGCATCGATTGCGGCACGGGTTGCGTGGTGGGCTGCGCGTTGGCTTGCGGCACCGCCTGCGGCGGCACCTGTTGAGGCACCTGTCGCGGTGCCTGCTGCGGCATCATCTGCTGGCGGCGCATCTGGTTCAGATCGAACAGGTTCAGCGCCGGCACACCGCCCTGGCTCGGGCCGAGCGGCATCGGCGGCACGACCGGATCGTCGCGATCCTTCATGATGTTGTTGTCCGAACGGTACGCACCCTGCACGCCCTGGACGTAGTCGTAGCGGTTCGCCGTGACGGCCTGGGTGGTGTCGCGATCGGCGAGAATGACCGGGCGCAGGAATACCATCAGGTTAGTCTTGTCGCGCGTCTTTTGCTCGGAGCGGAACAGCTGGCCCAGCCACGGAATGTCGCCGAGCAGCGGCACCTTGCTGTTGCTGACCTGGTAGTTGTCCTGCATCAGGCCGCCGAGCACGATGATCTCGCCGTTATCGCACAGCACGGTCGACTGGATCGAACGCTTCGTGAATTCCGGGCCCGCCGGGTTCGTCGCCGCGTTGTTCGTACCGTTCACGATCGCCGAATCTTCCGTGTAGAGCTGCAGCTTCAGGATGCCGCCGTCGGTAATCTGCGGCTTCACGTGCAGCGTCAGACCGACATCGACACGGTCGTACGTGTTGAACGCCGAGCTCGTCGTGCTGCTCGTCAGGTTCGAGTACGAACCGGTCTGGATCGGCACGTTGGTACCGACGATGATCTTCGCTTCTTCGTTATCGAGCGTGATCAGGTTCGGCGTGGACAGCACGTTCGCGTCGGCGGTCTGCGACAGCGCCTGCAGCAGCGCGCCGAGACCCTGCACGCCGAAAATGTTGTGGATCCAGCCAACGTTCAGGCCCTGTTGCAAGTTCTGGGCGCCCAGTGCCGCAGCGAGACCGCCGGTCGAGCCGGCAGCGGCCGCGGCCGCCGTCAGGTTGACGATGCTGTTGCCCGAGCCAGTCGACAGGTTGGTATTGGCATACAAGTTACCGTTCGCGACCTGCCACTGAATCCCGAGGTTGCCGCTCGTATTCGAGTTCAGCTCGACGATCAGCGCCTCGATATACACCTGCGCGCGACGTGCATCGAGCTGGTCGATCACCGCGCGCAAGTTGCGGTACGTCGCTTCGGGCGCCGTGATGATCAGCGAGTTGGTTGCGGGATCGGCCGTGATCATGCCGCCGCCCTGGTCCTCGCTCTTCTCCTTGTCTCCGCCGAGAAAGCCGCCACTATTGCTATTCGAGCCCGAGGCGCCGCCGCCCATCGGCGAGTTCATCGAGCTGCTGCCGAGTCCGCCTGACGGCAACGGTGGCGTGCCCGACGTGCCCGTCGAATTGCTGGCGTTCGACAGACCGCCGCCGCCACCACCACTGCTGTTCTGGTTGAACGAGTTCGCCTCGTTCGAGCCGCCCGACGAGCCTTCGCCGCCGCCCTTGCCGAGCATGTTGCGCAGCGTGCGCGCGAGCTTGGTCGCGTCCGCGTTGCGCAGCGGCACGACGTGAATGTTGCCCGGCATCGTGGTCGGCACGTCGAGCTGTTTCGCGAGCTCCTTTGCCGCCGCGAGACGTGCGGTGTTCGACGCGCGCATCAGTAGCGAGTTGGTGCGCGGATCCGCTGCGATCGACACCTTCAGCGTCGCGTCCGTACTGCCTATCGAGCCCGGATCGAGCATCTTGTTCATCTGCTGCGCGATGTCGATCGCATTCGCATTCTTCAGCGGCACGACCGCCACCGACTGGCCTGCCGCGTTATCGATGCCCGCGATGATCTGCGCGATGCGCCGCACGTTGTCGGCGTAGTCGGTGACGACGATCGTATTGTTGGCGGGGTAGGCCGCGACGGTGTTGTTCGGCGAAATCAGCGGACGCAGTACCGGCAGCAGGTTGTTGGCCGATTCGTTCCTCAGCGTGAAGACCTGCGTGACGACCTGGTCGCCGCGCGCCGTCGGCGCGTTGCCGACGTAGGTCGGCACGCCTTGCAGCTTGGCGTCGGCCTCGGGCACCACTTTCAGCACGCCGTGATCCTGCACGAGCGCGAAGCCCTGCATGCGCAGCGCGGACTCCAGGGTTTTGAGCGCCTGATCCTCGGGTACCGCGTTTTCGGACACGAGGTTCAGTTGCCCCTTCACCCGCGGATCGACGATGATCGTCTTGCCGGTCGCCGCGCCGATCGCCTTGGCGACCTGGTCGATGTCAGCGTTGACGAAGTTGAGTGTCACCTCTGCCTGTGCCGTCTGCGCGGTGATCAGTCCAGCCACCAGCAGCGCCGTTGCCACGCGACGCAAAGCCATACAATTTCTTCTCATGGAATGTGATATCGATGCCGGCAGCCTCTGCCACCGACGGTCATGCGATGCGGACCTGGCAGCAAGCTACCGCCCGGTCGGTCTGTGAGCCGGCCCCAAAAGCGAGTTTCGCTTCGAGCTCCAGCGTCCCGACGTCCGAAAAAAACGAACAGTAACAGCTTTTCATGTCGGATTTGAAACAAAACAAGGGGCCTCATGCGAATCCTTACGGAATCGCAGGGTGGTTATTGAATTGAAAGCTGACCGGCACCGTACCTGGACTCCATTACCCGGCTTTGTACGGTCTTATGTCGGTTAGCCAACTTGACGAAGGTCGGACTGCCGGTATGATACGAGCCGTTCGACTCACTGCTATGTGTTTGCTGACGCGGGTTTTCCCCGATGCTCGACAAATGCCCGGCCAGCTTGCCGTTGCGGCCGAAATGCGGCCGGCAAACTGCCTTACCGATTCTTACCTCGGGTTTATCCAGTCCTGTTGACCGATGAAAAGTCCGCTCGTCACCGTCGCCGCCACGCTCGCACTGCTCGTCGCAGCCGGCTCCGCGCGCGCCGACTGCTTCGACGAAGCGGCGAAGTATCAGAAGGTCAACCCATTGATTTTACGGGCTATCGCGTGGCAGGAGTCGCACAACCGGCCGGATGCGCAGCACAAGAACGCGAACGGCTCGACCGACTACGGTGTGATGCAGATCAATTCGGTGCATCTGCCGGTGCTCGCCCAGTACGGGATCTCGCAGGGCACGCTGATGGAGCCGTGCAAGAACGTTTATATCGCGGCGTGGCATCTGCGCCGCCAGATGAACAAGTACGGCAATACCTGGCAGGCGGTCGGAGCATACCACTCTGAGACGCCGGCGTTGCGGGACAAATACTCGCAACAGATCGCCGCGATTCTGCGTAGGTGGAAGTTGATGCCCGCGCAGTAGGCTTGTCCAGCGCTGTCGCTTGCGCAGGCTGCGCCCGTTTTAATGCACAATGCGGCTTCATGCTGCTGTCGCGCCGTCGCAGCGACGCCGACCATTTGGCCCCGCCCCCGGCACGCCTTTCAATCCTCCCGTATTCCGTACCGCGATGAACCAGCCGCTATTGCCCATCACCGTGCTCTCCGGTTTTCTGGGCGCCGGCAAGACCACGCTCCTGAATCACATCCTCGCGAATCGCGCCGGTTTGCGCGTCGCCGCGATCGTCGACGATCTCGCCGCGGTCAATATCGACCCGACGCTCGTGCGCCAGGCGGCCGACCTGTCGAGCGTCGACGAGCAGGTCGTTGAACTCGAGAACGGCTGTATCTGCTGCACGCTGCGCGGCGAGCTGCAAAACGAAATCCGTCGCCTCGCCGGCGAAAATCGCTTCGACGCGCTCGTGATCGAATCGAGCGGCATCGCCGAGCCGATGTCGAGTGCCGAAACCATTACATTCGAGGGCCACGAAGGCGCGTCGCTCGGCGACGTCGCGCGGCTCGATACGATGGTCACGATCGTCGATGCGTTCAACTTCCTGCGCGATTATGCGTCGGCCGACGCGCTCGCCGAACGCGACATCACGGTCGACGAAGACGACGACCGTACGATCGTCGAATTGCTGATCGAGCAGATCGAGTTTTGTGACGTGCTCGTCGTGAACAAGATCGATCTCGTCAGCGCCGACGAGCTCGCGCGTTTGCAGCGCATCCTCGCACGCCTGAACCCGCGCGCGGTGCAACTCGTGAGCCGCTTCGCCGACGTGCCGCTCGACCAGATCGTGAACACCGGACGCTTCGATTTCGACGAAGCGTCGAATGCGCCGGGCTGGCTCGCGGCACTCGAGCACGAGCACGGCGGTCAACACGGCCACATGCATCGCAGCGAAGCCGACGAATACGGCGTCGGCCATTTCGTCTATCGCGCACGCCGGCCGTTTCATCCGCAGCGGCTGTGGGAGCTGCTGCATCGAGAGTGGAAGGGCGTACTGCGTAGCAAGGGATTCTTCTGGCTCGCGACGCGCAACGATATCGGCGGTTCGCTATCGCAGGCCGGTGGCGCTTGCCGGCACGGTCCGGCGGGCATGTGGTGGGCCGCGCAGGATCGCAGCGAATGGCCGGCAGGCGACGACGAGCTGGCCGCCGAAATCGCCGCCGACTGGTACGGCGCGCCGGACGATACCAGCATCGGCGATCGTCGTCAGGAGTTCGTGCTGATCGGCGTGGATATCGACCCCGCCATCTGGCGCGCAAAGTTCGACGCCTGTCTGCTCACCGACGACGAATACGCGCTCGGGCCGCAAGCCTGGCAGCAGTTCCCTGATCCGTTCCCGGCGTGGGAGTTCGACGACCACGATCATGATGATGATCGCGGCCATCATCATCACGGGCACGGCGACGACTGAGAACATGGCGGACATGACCACGGCGAGAACGCGCATCGTCATGACTGAACGAAGCACGTCCCGCGCTTGAACCATATGCATGGACGAAAAAGAACCCGCCACTGGCGGGTTTTTCTCGCGGGTGTCAACTGCCCGGCAGGAATCTGCCTAGCGCTTGTTGACCGAGTCCTTGAACGCCTTGCCTGCCGTGAATTTGACGGTCTTGGCAGCCGGGATCTTGATAGTTTCGCCGGTCTTCGGATTACGACCCGTACGCGCTGCGCGCTTGCCCGAACCAAAGCTACCGAAGCCAATCAACTGGACCGCCTCACCCTTCGACACAGACTTCTTGATCACTTCAAGCAACGTGTCCAGCGTTTCACCGGTTTGAGCCTTGCTGGCGCCCGTCTGTCCTGCGACAGCGTCGATCAGTTCCTGTTTGTTCATTAAGGTTCCTTTCTGAGTTTAGGTTGATACGAACAGCGCGACCGCGCCGATTATACGTGCGCGCACCGCGCCGTCGAGCAGCTGCGGCCCTGATCCTGACGATCTCCCGCGCCGGACAAAACCCTGTTCGGCGGCCGTGCTGCCGCTCCCTTCGCGGCGCTTGCTATGATAGCGCAGCGCAAACCCAATCAGGATAAGGGTTTCGAGGAATTGCACGGTTTTCGGACCGTTCTTGCAAGGAAATCGAAATTTTGCCCCTCAGCACCCCCTAAACGAGGGCTGAAACCCAGTCCTGGCGGGGGTTAGCGTTGGTTTTTGCCAACGCAGCAAAGCGTCTAAATGCGTCCTGATGGGTCTTTTACGGCGACTCGCGCGCAGCGCGCGCCGGCTCGAACCATCGAACCCGCTCTTTCGAGCGACCTTTTGAGCGTGTTTTCCCGTCGCGCATGACCGATCCGCTGATCCCCGCCGTCCTCGCTTTCCGCGACAACGGCAGCCCCTTTTCACCACACTACGACGACATCTATCACAGCGCCGTCGGCGCGCTCGAGCAGGCTCACTACGTCTTTCTGCGCGGCAACGAATTGCCCGAAAGATGGCAGAGCCGCCGTACGTTCACCGTGCTCGAAACGGGCTTTGGCATCGGCATCAACTTTCTCGTCACGTGGGCCGCATGGCGCGCCGATCCGGCTCGCTGCGAGCGGCTGCATTTCGTGTC
The DNA here is from genome assembly GCF_014397655.1 of Paraburkholderia sp. UCT31. Taxonomy (NCBI): domain Bacteria; kingdom Pseudomonadati; phylum Pseudomonadota; class Betaproteobacteria; order Burkholderiales; family Burkholderiaceae; genus Paraburkholderia; species Paraburkholderia sp. UCT31. The sequence continues at coordinate 157,340 of NZ_VZQP01000008.1, read as the reverse complement.
GACCGAGAAGCATCCGTTTAGCGCCACCGATCTGCGCCGCGTTCACGCAACGACGATCTCCGATCCGCTGATCGCCGGGCTCGCGAACACGCTCGCGAACGCTTGGCCGATGCTCGTGCCCGGCACGCACCGGCTCGAATTCGAAGGCGGCCGCGTCGTGCTGACGTTGATCTTCGCCGATGCGCTCGACAGCCTGCCCACCTTGCGGCTGCGTGCCGATGCGTTCTATCTGGATGGCTTTGCGCCCGCGAAAAATCCAGAGCTGTGGAGCCCGGCGATCTTCAAGGCGCTCGCGCGCGTCGCGGGCGATGACGCGACCTTCTCCACCTATAGCAGCGCGGGCGACGTCAAACGCGTATTGACGCAATGCGGCTTCGAGTATCGCAAGGTCGACGGCTTCGGCTGGAAACGCGCGATGCTGGTCGGCCGCTTCGCGCCGCGCTGGCGTGTGCGCCGTTATGAGCCGCCCGCACCGTTCTGGCACGACGAACGACACGCGGTCGTGATCGGTGCGGGACTGGCCGGCTGCGCGGTGATCGAGCGGCTTGCGGCGCGCGGCTGGCGCGTGACTTCGCTCGAACGGCATGCGTCGGTTGCACAAGATGCGTCTGGCAATCCAGCCGGCGTATTTCACCCAATGATTTCGCGCGACGACAGCGTCGCGTCGCGCGTCACGCGGGCGGGCTTTCTGTACGCGCTCAATCGTTGGGCAGCGCTCGAAAGTGCAGGGCATCGGCTCGCGCGCGGCGATCGCGGTCTGCTGCAGATCGCCGCGGACGACGACGAGGCGCGCGCAATCGGCGAGGCCATCGGCGCGTTCCGCTATCCGTCCGACTACGTGACGCCGGTGTGCGCGTCCGATGCCGAGCGACTCGCCGGCGTGCCGCTCGCGCGTGGCGGCTGGTTCTTTCCGCGCGGCGGCTGGATCGATCCGGCTTCGCTGTGCGCGGCGCAATTCGCATCGGCAGGCGGCTTGCTCGAACGACGCTTCGGTGTCGACGTCGCGCGGCTCGAACGTTCCGGCGATCAGTGGACCGTCTTCGATATCGCGGGAAAGGTAGTCGCTCGAGCGCCGGTCGTGATCGTCGCTGGTGCGCATGAAGCTGCGCGCATCGCTGGCTTGCGTCATGCGCCGACACGCAGCATTCGTGGTCAGTTGAGCTTGCTGCCGGCGGGTACCGTCGCGCCGCTTGCGCTGCCGGTGATCGGCGAGGGCTACGCCGTGCCGCTCGCGAACGATGTCACGCTGACAGGCGCGACCTATGAACTCGACGACCCCGACAGGTCGCTGCGCACGGACGGTCATCGCGAGAATATCGAGCGCGTCGCGCAGATGTTGCCGTCGTTCGCAAGCGCACTCGATGCCGCGCCGCTGACCTCGCTCGCCGGACGCGTTGCGTTTCGCTGCGTGACCTCGGATCGCATGCCGATGATCGGCCAGCTCGCCGACGAAGCCGCTGCCGCCCGCGATGCTGCCCGCCTGCGCGGCGCATGGCCGCTCGATCTGCCGCGTCTCGACGGTCTGTACGGCGCATTCGCTTATGGTTCTCGCGGGCTGGTGTGGGCCGCGCTCGGCGCTGAACTGATCGCCTCGCAGCTCGAAGGCGAGCCGTGGCCGCTCGAACGCGATCTCGCCGAAGACATCGACCCTGCGCGCTTTCTGCTGCGGTCCTTGCGACAGGGAACGATCGGTTAGCCGGCTTCGACCATTGCGAAGTTATCTCTGCGCCCGGCACGTTAACTCCGCCCGCCCTGTAAACCCGGTTCCGGCTTGTCCACTGCGACCTGTGGATAACCGCGCGGTTAACCGGCGCAAGTCGTGTGGAACCGTTGTGGACGTAAACGGGGTAACTGGGACATCGCAAAAAAGTGCGAAAAGTTGCTCGCGTATACCGGCAGCCGCCGCACATGCTGTGCATCCGGTTATGCGGCCGGGAACTCGATGATTTGTTTCGGTAAACATAGGTTATCCACAGAAACCGAGGCAGCTTGTTAACTGTTACTACGTATACATACGGTAAACCAGTAAACAGCAAAGACGGGGGCTAACGCCCCGCCTATCGGGCTAGCTGAGTTTCGTTCGAGTTCGCGTAAACCGGATCGCTCGACGCGCTGCGTTAACGACAAAACCGCGCATCGAAATCACCGACGCGACGGTAACGCCCGAGAGCGGATTCGCCGTTCGCGACGTGGTCGAAACTGATGCGATACCTCGAAAAAAGGTCGCTTTTTCCGTTCGCTGGGAAAATAACGTTCTTTTTTACCGTTTTGCCTGCGAGTTAACGTCTTTTCGGTTAACCCGGAAAAAGCTATGGCACAATCCCCGTTTTTCCGCGTCGTGCCACAGCAATGACGGCACGCGCAGCAATGGAACGGTGCCGGTCAAACAGAATCTGATTCACGGTCGACGGCGTTCCTTCAGCGTGCCTGTTGCTACTGCCGCATCCCGTGTATGTGCCCGACTCCGTGCGGTTCTTCGCGGCCATGGCGCATGCCGATCATCCGATCATTGAAACCTCGCAACGCTGATTTCGCGAAGCGCTTGCGACAACGTGCGCTCCCCGTGCGCTCGTGACGGCGTGCGTGTGCGCCGGTTCGTGTCGTCTGCCGTTGCTGCCAAGGAGAACCCATTACGATGAATTCGGCGTTTTCGTTTTTGCCAGCGTGGCCGCTTTCGCCCGACGCCATTTTCTGGGCGGGTCTTGCATTGCTTGCCGCCGGTCTGTGCGGCGAGCTTTGCTATCGCGCGTGGCGTTTACCGCGCATTTCCGGCTATGCGGTGATCGGACTCGTGGCCGGCGCGGCAGGCTTTGGCGTGATCGATGCAGATTCCGCGAGCGCCGCGCGGCCGCTGCTCGACGTCGCGCTCGGCCTGTTGCTGTTCGAACTCGGCAGCCGGCTCGATCTGCGCTGGATCCGCCGCAATCCGTGGCTGATTCTGTCGAGCGTCGCCGAAGCCACGCTGACTTTCGTGCTGGTGCTGCCCGTGTTGCTGTTTCTGCACGTGCCGCTGATGGTCGCGACCGTACTCGCCGCGATCGCGATGGCGACATCGCCCGCGATGGTGATCCAGCTCAAAACCGAACTACGCGCGGAAGGCCAGGTCACGCAGCGTCTTCTGACCTTGACCGCGCTGAACAGCATGTACGCGGTCGTGATCGAAAAGCTCGTGTCGAGCTGGCTGCATCAGGAGGTTTACGGCAACGTGTTCGCGACGATCCTGCAGCCGTTGTACCTGCTGGTCGGCTCGCTCGTGCTCGCGTATCTGCTCGCGCGCACCTGCACGTTCTTCTATCGGCGCCTGAACATGCAGGACGAGCATTCGTTCGTGGCGCTGTTCGGTCTCGTGCTGCTCGCGATCGCGATCGCGCATCTTTTCAAGCTGTCGACGATTCTCGCGCTGCTCGCCGCGGGCATCATCGTGAAGAATCACGAAGTGCGTCCGCAGTTGTGGCCAGAGCATTTCGGCACCGCGGGCTGGCTGCTGACGGTGATCCTGTTCGTGCTGACGCTGACGTCGTTCGAATGGAAGCACATCGCGTTGGGCGGAGTCGCCGCGCTGGGTCTGATCGTTGCTCGCCTCGTCGCGAAGCTGGTCGGCGTGCTGGCGTTCGCGAAGCCGAGCGGCCTGAACTTGAAGCAGGGCATCGCGCTCGGCCTGTCCTTGTCACCGATGTCGGCGCTCGCGTATCTGCTTGTCGACGACACGTACAACCTGTATCCGAACTTCGATCCGCAACTGCGCGCAATCGCTATGTGTTCGATTTTCGTGCTGCAGATTCTCGGGCCGTGGCTCGTCTATCGCAGCCTCGCGCTCGTCGCCGAGCGGCGCGAGGGGTAAGCGTGAAACGCGCATGGGCTGCCGTGCGCGTTTCACAAACCCGTCTTTCAATTCCTTCGCCTCAAACGACCTGACTCAGGGGACGCCATGTCACTCGAACCCTTCATCGACTCGAAACCGTTCACGTTCGGTATCGAGCTCGAAATGCAGATCGTCAATACGCACGACTATGATCTGACCAAAGCCGGCACGGATCTGCTGCGCCTCATCAAGGACGAAAAAATCCCCGGCAATATCACGCCGGAAATCACCGAAAGCATGATCGAGCTGTCGACCGGCATCTGCACGTCGCACGAACAGGCGGTCACCGATCTGCGCAAGATTCGCGACACGCTGGTGTCCGCGGCCGATCATCTGAACGTCGGTCTGTGCGGTGGCGGCACCCATGCTTTCCAGCAATGGAGCGAGCGGCAGATCGTCGATACGCCGCGCTTTCAGTATATTTCCGAGCTATACGGCTATCTCGCGAAGCAGTTCACCGTGTTCGGCCAGCACGTGCACATCGGTTGCCCGAATCCGAACAGCGCGCTGTATCTGCTGCATTCGATGTCGCGCTTCATCCCGCATTTCATTGCGTTGTCCGCGTCGTCGCCTTTCGTACAGGGCGTCGATACCGGATTTCATTCGGCACGTCTGAATTCCGTGTTCGCGTTTCCGCTGTCGGGCCGCGCGCCGTTCGTGCTGACGTGGGACAGCTTCGAGGAGTATTTCTCGAAGATGGTCCATACGGGCGTGGTCAACAGCATGAAGGATTTCTACTGGGATATCCGTCCGAAGCCGGGCTTCGGCACGATTGAGGTCCGCGTGATGGATACACCGTTTTCGGTGGACCGCGCCGCGGCGATCGCCTGCTACATCCAGACGCTCGCGCGTCATTTGTTGCTCGATAAGCCGATCATGCCGCAGGAAGACGACTATCTGGTCTACACGTTCAACCGTTTCGAAGCCTGCCGGTTCGGACTCGGTGGCACCTGCATCAATCCGCAAACCGGTGAACGCAAGACGATTTCCGAAGATATTCTCGAAACGCTCGAACAGATCGGACCGCATGCGGAAGCGCTCGGCTCGGTGAATGCGCTGGCCGAAGTCGGCGCGATCGCGCGCGGTCAGGTCAACGACGCGACGTGGCTGCGCAGTGTGTTTGCGCAGGAAAAGTCCTTGCACGAAGCGGTACGCCAGCAGTGTCTGCAATGGCGCGCCTAGTCGCGAAGACTTCATGAAACCGTTTGCGTGCGCCAGCTACGCGACGTTCCGACGAAACCCGCCGCGTGCGGGTTTTTTTTCGTAAGAAAATTTTATGGTTTTTCGCGCGCGCAACCCTTCAGGTTTTTCGAAAGCTTACGTATACCAGCGTAGTAGTCGTAAGCAGGCATTGCCAAAGGCTGTGGACAACTGAATAATTTCCTGCAAAGTCAATGCACTGGGGAAATGATAACTGGGCTCGTAAAACGGCCTCCGGCCACGCCTGGCAAGCGCAACCGAGGAAACGTTCAACACGCTGCAAGTGCTTGTTGCAAAACGGTACACAGGCTGTCCAAACGTTTTCCCCTGCTTATCCACAGCTCGCGTTGGATAAGTTAGCTGTACGATTAGCCGCTGTCGCATAGAATGTCGTTTTTCGCCGCCTTCGGCTTCCAAGACGGTGTATTTTTGAGATAGTACAAACGGTTTCATCCGCGGTTGGACGAAGCTACCCCACACACGCAACGGGTGTACTCCGGCAGGCAGCCGCCGGCATTGCACCAAAGCGGTAAATAAACGAATCGAAGATTATGAGCGAAGGCGTATACGGAGAACAGGCAGCCGGGCGAGTGACCCACAGCCTCTTGCGATTGAGCACGGCGATGCGAAGCCAGGCTTGGGAATGGGCGGAAGGCGCGGGCCTTACGCCGACCCAGGGCGAGATCCTCGTGCTGTTGATGCAACGTAAGGGGCCGATGCGTCTCGGCGAAATCGCGCGTGAAACGGCGCTGACTGCCGCGACCACCAGCGATGCGGTCAGCACGCTCGAGACCAAGGGCCTCGTCGAAAAGCGTCGCGCACTCGACGACGGTCGCGCGCTCGCGGTACGTCTGACCTCGCGTGGCCGCACTGCTGCCAAACGCGCCGCGCAATGGCCGGACTTCCTCTCGAAGGCGGTCGGTACGCTGCGCGAGGACGAGCAGTCCGTGTTCTATCGCACGCTGCTCAAGACCATCTATCAGCTCGAAGCGCAAGACACGATTCCGTCGCATCGTATGTGCCTGAGCTGCACGCATTTCCAGCCGAGCAAGAATCCGAAGAAGACGCCGCATCACTGCGCGCTGCTCGACCTGAACATGTTGGACACCGATGTGCGTCTCGACTGCTCCGTGCATGAAACGGCGGACGTCGCCACCCAGAAGAAGACCTGGAAGATCTTCGCCCAATAATCGGCGTCTTCCTGGGCAATCCGCTAACATGGCCTGGCCGGCGACGGCGGGCGGTATGCGCCGCCTGCTTGCCGGCTGGTGCCGTGCAAGGATAAAGTCGTTGGCGGCAGGTCGTTAGTCAACCTGAAGATAGGGCAGGCCGATGAATCGGGAAGTACTCGCCATCCGCCATGTGCACTTCGAGGATCTGGGCAGTCTCGAGCTCGTGCTCGGCGAGCGCGGGCGTCCGGTCCGTTATCTCGATGTGGGCGTTGCCCGTATCGAGGCGCCCAATCCGGTTGCCGCGTCGCTGATGGTCGTGCTGGGCGGCCCCATCAGCGCTACCGACGACGCGCTGTACCCCACGCTCGCGCCGCTGCTGTCGTTGATCGAAAAACGCATCGCGGCCGGTCTGCCGACACTCGGTATCTGCCTTGGCGCACAACTGATCGCGCGGGCGCTCGGTGCGCGCGTCTACCCCGCGGCTCAGGCCGAACTCGGCTGGACGCCGCTCACGCTGACCGATGCCGGCCGCGCCTCGCCGCTGCGTCATCTCGATGGCGCTCATACCTCGATGCTGCATTGGCACGGCGACACCTTCGATCTGCCGGCCAACGCGACCCGTCTGGCATCGACCCCGGCTTGCGAGAATCAGGCCTTCGCATGGGGCGATCACGTACTGGGCTTGCAGTGTCATCCCGAGATCCGCACCGATCGGTTCGAACCTTGGCTGATAGGGAATGCGAACGAACTCTCGGGCCACGGCATCGACGCGCGTCAGTTGCGCGCCGACACCGGCCGATACGGTCCCGTGCTCGAAGCCGCCGCGTGCCGCATGTTCGGCGAATGGCTCGATCACGTCGAGACGCAAGCCTGAATGGCTAGCCGAATGGCGACGTAAGCGGCCAGCCAGGTGCCACGTTCATGCAGTAAACCGCGTGCGGTGCTATCCTCGATCGCTCTCGGGCTTTCACTGGGCGTAATCCATGAGCGCGCTTTTCTCTCCGCTCACGCTGCGTAGCGTGACGCTTCCCAATCGTATCGTCGTCTCCCCAATGTGCCAGTACTCCGCCGAACGCGGCGAAGCGACCGCATGGCACATGATTCACCTCGGCGGTCTCGCGCTGTCCGGCGCGGGCATGCTGTGCATCGAAGCAACCGCCGTCGAGCCGGACGGGCGCATCACCCCCGGCGATCTCGGCTTGTGGGACGACGCGACCGAAGAGGCGCTCGTGCCGGTGCTGGCCGCGATCCGCAAGCATTCGCACGTCAACGTGACGATGCAACTGGCGCACGCGGGCCGCAAGGCATCGAGCCACGTGCCGTGGGAAGGCGGCCAGCTGATTTCGGTGTCGCAAGGCGGGTGGCTGCCGCATGCGCCGTCGGCGCTGCCGCACAAGCCGGGCGAGGAGCCGCCGCTCGCGCTCGATGTCGTCGGCCTGAACCGGATTCGCGAGGCGTTCGCCGCGTCCGCGCGGCGCGCCGCGCGTCTTGGCATCGATGCGCTCGAAGTGCATGCCGCCCATGGCTATCTGCTGCATCAGTTCCTGTCGCCGATCGCCAACCAGCGCACCGACGACTACGGCGGCTCGGTCGAAAACCGCATGCGTTTTCCGCTCGAAATCTTCGACATCGTGCGTGCCGCATTTCCTGCCGACAAACCGGTCGGCGTGCGCGTGTCGGCGACGGACTGGGTCGAAGGCGGCTGGACGCTCGAAGACACGATCGCGTTTGCACACGAGCTGGAAAAGCGCGGCTGCGACTGGATCGACGTGTCGTCGGGCGGTGTCTCGCCGCTGCAGCAAATTCCGCTCGAGCCGGGCTATCAGATTCCATTCGCGAAAGCGGTCAAGCACGCAACCGGTCTGACGACGATCGGCGTCGGACTCATCACTGATCCGCTGCACGCCGAGCAGCTGATCGAAACGGGCGATGCCGATCTGATCGCGCTGGCTCGCGCGCTGCTCTATAACCCGCGCTGGCCGTGGCACGCCGCCGCTAACCTCGGTGCGACCGTCGAAGCGCCGCCGCAGTACTGGCGTTCACAACCGCGTGAGCAGAAAGCGCTGTTCGGCGACATTTCGTTTGGTCAACGGTGACGCCCGTCGCACGTTGAACGAACGCATCGGCTGACGGTTGAAGGAAGCCGTGGACAACGTGTAGGATGCCGGTTGTGGCGCGGTGCGCGTCGCAAGTCGACGCGGCGCTTTCAGGGCGCCGCGTTTGCTATTCGCGTCAGAAAAAAGCCGCGCGCACGACGTGCCTGACGATTGCCAGATTTGATTCCCCAGTTCTTCACAAGGATTCATTCAATGAATTCACGCAGGATCGCCGTGCGCCGTTCGGGTGTGCACGGCAAAGGCGTGTTTGCTCTCGAACCGATCGCGGCCGGCGAGCGACTGATCGAATACAAGGGCGAGCGGATTACCTGGAAAGAAGCGTTGCGCCGCCATCCGCATGATCCGGCTGAACCGAATCACACGTTTTATTTCGCGCTGGATAACGGCAAGGTCATCGACGGCAAGGTGAACGGCAATAGCGCGCGCTGGATCAATCATTCATGCGCGCCGAACTGCGAAGCCGAGGAAATCGACGGACACGTGTACGTGCATGCGCTGCGCGATATCGCGGAGGGCGAGGAAGTCTTTTACGACTACGGCCTCGTGATCGACGCGCGTCAGACGAAAAAGCTGAAAAAGGAATACGAATGCCGCTGCGGCGCGCGCAAGTGCCGCGGCACGATGCTGGCGCCGCCGCAGAAGGGCAAGGGCGGCGGCAAGTCGGGTAAAGGCGCCGACAAGGGCGAAAAGTCGAGCAAATCGGCGAAGAAATCGAAGAAGAAATGAGCCGCGGGTCGGTGCGCGGCGGTAGCTGTCTGCGCTGATCGAAGCGCTGAGGCGAACGCCGCCACGGCAGCCGGGCAAACCTTCTACAAATCGACCGGCGCCGAGTGCGCCGGTTTTTTCGTGGCGCGCCGTGCGTTGGCATCGTTGGCGGTGGCAGCGCCTGCGGACGCACCGGGCGGCAGCAACGGAATCCTCACGATAAAGCGTGCGCCGCCCTCCGGTGCGTCCTCGTAATGCACGCTGCCATGATGCAGCACCATGATGTCGTGGACGATCGCGAGGCCCAGACCCGCGCCGCTGTCGACGCCCGCCTCGGTCTGCCCGTCGCCGCGGAAGAATCGCTTGAACAGATCCGCCTGCTGCGAACGCGGCACGCCCGGCCCGTTGTCTTCGACGACGATCTCGGCCATGCGCAGATCGTCGATCAGCGTCTGCGAAACTGTGACCGTGATACGCCCGCCGTCGACCCGCGAAGGCGGCACATACTTCAGCGCGTTATCGAGCAGATTCGCGATCACTTCATGGAGCAGCACAGGGTTGCCGCGCGCCATCAGCGGGTCATCGTTGGACGGATCGTCGAGGCGCTGGAAGCCGAGGTCCACGTGTACCGGTAGCGCGCGCGGCACCCATTCGGCGCCGGTGTCGAACGCGAGCGCGGCCATGTCGACATTGACGAAGCGGGCCGCCTGTTCGCCCGGCTCGGCGCGCGCGAGCGACAGCAATTGATTCGAAAGCCGCACGGCGCGATCGGCCGCGGCGCGCAGTTCGCGCACGGCAGCGAGCGTCTGCTGCGGATCGCGTGCGACGACCGCCTGCTCCGCATGCAGCTTCACGGCGGTGAGCGGCGTGCGCAGCTGATGCGCGGCATCGGCGATGAATTTGCGTTGCGCATCGAGCGCGGCTTTCAGACGATCGAGCAACGCGTTCAGCGCGCCCGTCAGCGGACGGATCTCGACCGGCACATAGGTTTCGTCGACCGGCTCGAGCGACGTGTGCGTTTGCCGGTTCAGCGAATCGGCGAGCGCCGTCAGCGGATTGAGCTGCTGATTGACGACGCGCCATACGATCACCCAGCCGGCTAGCAGCAGCAGCAATAACGGCATCATGATCGCGATGAGGAACTCGGCGGCGATGCGGAAGCGGTGATGCACGGGCTGGCCGACTTCGACGACGATCGGATTACCGCTCGGCTGATCGACGCGCACCTGAGCGACCCGCACGGTCACGCCTTCGTGCTGCGTCTCGAACACGTACGCGTAATGCATGCGGCGCACGTTGGTGCCTTGCAGCGGCAGATTGTGGTCGCCTGCGATTTCGGTGTCGCCGGTGCTGATCCGGTAGACCAGATGTTCGACCGGGTCGGAGAACATCGCCTGCGCGAGCGGTGGCACCGTGATCGGCGCTTCCGGTCCGGCAATCTGGATCTGTTTGGAGATCGCGGTCGCGAGGTCCGCGAGCGAACGGTCGACCACGTGCTGCGTGTACTGCCATGCGAGCCAGTAAGCGATCAGGCCGCTCATCAGCGCGAGCAGCGACAGGGGAGCAGCGAGGCGCCGCAGCAGCGTGCGGCGCAGACTATTGGCGGCCGGCTGGTGCATGATTGAACGCGCGGGAAAGTTGTGACTGCGGTGGCAACTGCGGTAGTAATGGCGCGAGGCGCCTTGAGACGGCCCGGAGCCCGGCACAAGGCGCCGCGGGCACAGCCGATGCGCGACGCCGCTCCGGGGCCGTCAGGCCGCGACGCAATGCGCGGCCTTCACGACGATTATGCGGCCTGGCGAATTTCCTGCAACAGGTAGCCAAAGCCACGCACGGTGACGATTTCGACACGGCAGTTCTCGAGCTTCTTGCGCACGCGGTGCACGTAAACTTCGATCGCGGTATCGCCGAGGTCGCCGCCGAAGTGTGTCAGATGATCCTGTAGTTGCGCCTTGCTGACGACGCGGCCATGACGCAGCAGCAGCATTTCGAGCACCGCGAATTCGCGCGGCGACAGTTCGAGCGGTTTGTCCTCGTTGAAGATGCGGCGGTCGACGCCCGACAGCCGCACGCCGCCCAGCGACACTTCCGGACGCGGCATGTCACCGTGCGGACCGCTGCGGCGCATCACCGCGCGAATACGCGCTTCGAGCTCGGCCGGCTCGAACGGCTTCAGCATGTAGTCGTCCGCGCCCGAGTTCAGGCCTTGCACGCGGTCGTTCAGTTCGTCGCGCGCGGTCAGGATGATCACCGGCGTGTGACGGTTGCTCTGGCGGAAACGCGACAGCAGCGTCATGCCGTCGATGCCCGGCAGACCCAGATCGAGGATCACGAGTTCGTGGCGATTTTGCGTGAGGGCCTGCTCGGCAAAGATGCCGTCATGGACCATGTCGACGGTGAAGCCGGCTTGTTCGAGACTGCTTTGGATGCCGCGTGCGATGGGGCGGTCATCTTCGATCAGAAGGAGTCGCATGGATTTCGCTCAATTACAATGGGTTTAGGCGTTTGGGCAAGCGGTTCGCCGGGGCGCCTGCTACACAGCCAGCGTGCGAAGCGGCGGCAGACGCGCCACGAAGCAGCTGTCGAGCCGAATCGAAGCACCGTGCCAGCCATCACGAAGTCATGTCCGAGATCAGCATTCACGAACTGGAAGCCGCGATCAACTTCTGGCGCACCCGCTCACCTTCAAGCGGCGACGAACACGTTCTGTGCAAGGAGGCAAGCGCGCTCTCCAAACCGTATGCGCTGCTGATTGTACAGCGTCAGCAGTCGCTATCACTCGATCGTTTCGACCCGATTGCAAGGCAGGCCTGGGAAGCTTACGTTCAACTTAAGAATAGCCTGTAGAACTGAAGGTTTGCCTAGGGAATTGCCTGCATTGTCCTTTCATGGTCACCCGATTACGCCGCGATTTATGCATAAACACGCATAAAGGCCCGTAATTTATTTGTATTACATAGTAATCCCGTCGATGAATGCGGCAAGCGCGATGTCGTGTTCGGTCACGCCGTTCGGACTCGCGTCATCGCGGATCAGTCCGAACTCCACTGTGTACCAATAGAGCCGCGCGAGCAGCGGCAGCGCGCCCGCGTCATTGGCAGCGAGCGCGACGCGGCCGTACGCGTGCATGTAATCGGCGAACACCGGGTCGATCAACAACGGCACATGGCCGAACAGATCGTGAAAACAGTCGGGCTCCTGCAGGTAGTCGAGCTGGTCGGGGCGACGCATCCACCACGTGACCGGAAAGCGGCGATTCGCCAGATGCTCGAAAAATACCTGATCCGGTACGAGGCCAGGCACCGCGACGATGCGCCAGCCGGTTGCGGGCGTGAGCTTCGCGTTGATGTCTTCGAAGGACGGCACGCGCTCGGACGGCAGGCCGATGCGCTCGACGCCCGCGAGGAATTCATCGCAGGCACGGCCTTCGAGCAAGGCTGTTTGGCGCGCGTACAGTTGTCGCCAGACCGCATGGTCAACCGTGCCGTAGCGCGCAAGCGGCTGATCGATCGTGAAGTCGGCGCGGGTCTCGAGACCGGCGTCGAACTGTTCCTTGAGTTTGGCGGTGCTGGCGGTGGACATGGCGAGGCTGCTGCAAGACGAATTGCATGAAATCGGTGTATGCAAGTGTAGAGCGGAGCACGTGCGGAAGGGGCGCAAGTTTCGCGTATAAACGGGTTAATATGCAATAATTGTGTGTTAAATGGCAGATTAATGCGGGATATCACCATGCTTGAACTCGACCACTTCGATCTCGCGCTGCTCGACGTGCTGCAGCGCTTCGGCCGCGCCACGCATCAGCAGTTGGCGGAGCAGGTGCCGCTGTCGCCGTCGCAGATCGGGCGACGCCTGCAACGGCTGGAACAGGTCGGCGTGGTGGATGGCTATCGCGTCGTGCTGCGGCCCGAAAAGCTTGGGCTTGGCGTCACCGCTTTCACGAGCTTGAAGCTGAAGCATCACGGCGATTCGATCATCGAGCAGTTTCAGCACCAGATCGACTTGCTGCCCGAAGTGCTCGAATGTCACGCGGTCGTCGGCGATGCCGACTATCTGCTGCGCATCGTCGCGCCGGATCTGAATTACCTGTCGACCTTCGTGATGAAGAAGCTGATGCGCGTGCCGGGTGTCGATAGCGTGCGCTCGAATATCGTGCTGACCACGTTCAAGCGCAATGGGCCGTTGCCGCTCGGGCATCTGGCGCCGGGGGCGGCTGCGGTTTGAGGGTTCGAAGCCGTTGCCGGCAGTGCCGACCGACAGGAAGAGGGAGCCGCGCATGCCTTGCCGCGGCCCCTGCGGTGACGGGATCTCTATGCCGCCCGCTGCGGCTCGTCGTCGGCATTCAGCAGATCGACATACGCGACCGGCACCAGATCCGCTTCCGATACGCCAAGGCTCTTGAACATCGCTTGTGCTTCCGCGTGGCCGCCTTCTTCGTCGTCGTCCTGCGCGAGCACCACTTCGAGTTCGACGAAATCGCCGAGACCGTCGACGCGATCCAGATGAATCCGCGTGCGCCCGCTCAGATATACGTGCCGCTCTTTCGAGACGATGCCGCGCGTGGTCAGCGCGGTCGCGAGCAGCGCATGCATCGCTTCGGGATTCGTCACCGGACTGCGCGTGTAGTACGACGCCTTCGGGCCGTCGCGGTCGTCGCGCTGATAGAAGATCAGCTCGGCCGGCGTGCCGTCGTCGAACTGGCGCAGCTTCAGGCGGCCGCGCGGCACGTCGTAGAAAAAGTCCTGCTGGCGGAAGATCAGCGGCGCGTCCGTCGCGAGCTGTGCGGCGCGCTCGCGCAGTTGGTCGAAATGCTGGGCGCGGGCTTTGATTTCGATGTTGCGTGCCATGTCAGGCTCCTGTGGATGGGGGAAGTGACCGGCGGCTCCGGAGTTGCTGGTGTTGCCGGGCGGAGGCCGCCGGGAAGGACGAAGCCAGGCGGAACGGAAAGCTGCGAGGGCGCTGCGCGAGCGCAAACCGACAATCTAGCAAAAATTTCGTGACGGAGCGGTTTCAGCTCGGCGGACAAGTGGGAGAGGGCGGGCATTAGCGAGACTCATATCGCAACGCGTCAGACCGTCCCCGCTCAAATCGCCCACTGCTGTTCGATCAGCTTCAACGCCGCCGCGATCGCTGGCTCGTCCTTGCGCTCGTCGAGCGTGATGAAGCTCAGCTGCGTCGGCACCGTTATGCCATCGACGATCGTCAGCGCGTGCGCATGCGCCTCGGCGATCGCGGTTGCGTCGCGCGCAAGCGTGAGACCGACGCCCGATTTGACCAGATCGAGCATCGACGGCTCCTGGTCCACCTCGGCCACCTTGACCGGCTTCACGCCGGCTTCGCCGAAACAGCGCGACAGCAGCCGGTTGTGCGCGGACGCCGGCGGCGTCCAGATCCACGGCAGCGCCGCAAGCGAGCGCCAGTCTCGCGCACCCTTCACGCGATCTTTCCAGCCCGCCGGCGCGAGCACGCGATACTGGAAATGCGTGAGCGTGACCGCGTGAAACGTGGTGCCGTCGCGCGTCTCGTCGTCGGCGGGCAAGCCAATGTAATAGCCGACGTCGAGCTCGCCCGCGCGAATCTGTTCGCGCACCCAGCCCGACATGCCGTGGCGCAGCGCGGTTTCGATCTGCGGCCAGGTCTCGACGAGCTGCTTCAGGAAACCGCCGAGGCGCAAAAACTCGGGGTCGAGAATGGTGCCGATGCGCAGGCGCCCGCGTACTTCCTGGCGCAGCGTCTGCGCCGCCCGCTGCACGTCGGCTGCCGCGCCGAGCGCGCGTTCGGCATGCGGCAGCAGCGCCTGGCCGTCGCGTGTCAGCGCGAGCCCGTGCGAATTCCGCGTGAACAGCGTCACGCCGAGCGTCTCCTGCAAGTGCTTGATTTGCAGGCTGACGGCAGGTTGGGTCAGATGCAGTTGCACCGCGGCACGCGTAAGGTTGCCCTCGCGTGCGACGGTGACGAAGGCCCTGAGGAGAGTCAGATCCATATGCTGATATTAGCGCGGCTTATGGCGCAGTTGAGCATTACTCATTGGATTTGTCGCTCGTAAGGGCCGTACGCTTGGTGTTCAGCACGCTTGTGCGCGCGGCATCGAGCGCGAAGCGGAAGATTTCACAGGAAAGAGGAACGAGATGAGCGAGACATATTCCGACGCAACCGCGCAGGACGAAGCCGCACGCAGCGCGGCGAGTGCACGCGCGCTGAGCCATTTCATCAACGGCAAGACGGTCGAAGGCACGAGCGGGCGCTTCGGCGACGTCTTCAATCCGGCGCTCGGCAGCGTCAGCGCGCGCGTGCCGTTCGCGAGCGTCGCCGAGGTGGACGCCGCGGTCGCTGCCGCCAAAGCCGCGTTTCCCGCCTGGAGCGAAACCGCGCCGATCAAACGCGCGCGGGTGCTGTTCAAGTTCAAGGAACTGCTCGACCGTCATCACGATGAGCTCGCGGAGCTGATCACGCGCGAACACGGCAAGGTGTTCTCCGACGCCAAGGGCGAGGTGATGCGCGGCATCGAGATCGTCGAATTCGCGTGCGGCATCCCGAATCTGCTGAAGACCGATTTCACCGATCAGATTGGCGGCGGCATCGACAACTGGAATCTGCGGCAACCGCTCGGCGTGGTCGCGGGCATCACGCCGTTCAATTTCCCGATGATGGTGCCGTGCTGGATGTTCCCCGTCGCGCTCGCGTGCGGCAACACCTTCGTGCTGAAACCGTCCGAACGCGATCCGTCCGCGTCGAACCGGCTTGCCGAACTGCTGAAGGAAGCCGGCCTGCCGGACGGCGTGTTCAACGTCGTGCACGGCGACAAGGTCGCGGTCGACGCGCTGCTCGTGCATCCGGAAGTCAGCGCGCTGTCGTTCGTCGGCTCCACGCCGATCGCCGAATACATCTACACCGAAGGCACGAAGCGCGGCAAGCGCGTGCAGGCGTTGGGCGGTGCCAAGAATCACCTCGTCGTAATGCCCGACGCCGATCTCGACCAGGCCGTCGACGCCCTGATCGGCGCCGCCTACGGCTCGGCCGGCGAGCGCTGCATGGCGATTTCGGTGGCGGTCGCGGTGGGGCATATCGCCGATGAGCTGATCGAGCGTCTGACGCCGCGAGTGAATAGCCTGAAGATCCTCAACGGCATGGAAGCGGCGGCCGAGATGGGGCCGCTCGTCACCGGCGCGCATCGCGACAAGGTGCTCGGCTATATCGACGCTGGCGTCGCCGCGGGCGCGAAGCTCGTCGTCGATGGGCGCGGTCATCAGGTCGCGGGGCACGAGAAGGGTTTCTTCCTCGGCGGCACGCTGTTCGACGACGTGTTACCCGACATGAAGATCTACCGCGAGGAGATTTTCGGACCGGTGCTATGCGTCGTGCGCGTGCCCGACTTCGCCTCCGCGGTCGAACTGATCAACGCGAATCAGTTTGCGAACGGCGTGTCGCTGTTCACGTCCGACGGCGGCATTGCACGCGCGTTTTCCCGGCAGATCGAGATCGGCATGGTCGGCATCAACGTGCCGATTCCGGTGCCGATGGCCTGGCATTCGTTCGGCGGCTGGAAGAAGTCGCTGTTCGGCGATCATCATGCGTACGGCGAGGAAGGCGTGCGGTTTTACACGCGCTACAAGAGCATCATGCAGCGCTGGCCTGACAGCATCGCGAAGGGCGCCGAATTCACGATGCCGGTCGCCAAGTAAGCTGGCGGCTTTGCGCGGCATCAAGTCGGCAAGCGCGCCAGGAAAACAGTAAAAGCGCAATAAAAGCGCAATAAAAGCGCAATAAAAGCGCAATAAAAGCGCTTCGCGGCGCACGCGTGGAAGCGATCGAGCAGCCACGCATGCGCCGCAAAAATGCTTAGGAGGCTAAACGATGAGTCATACCGACAGTACGCCTCGCGCCGCACGGCGACTCGAAGGCGAGTTCGACTACGTCATCGTCGGCGCGGGTACCGCCGGCTGCGTGCTGGCGAACCGGCTCACCGAAGATCCCGACATCCACGTGCTGCTGCTCGAAGCCGGGGGGAAGGACGACTATCACTGGATTCACGTGCCGGTCGGCTACCTGTATTGCATCGGCAATCCGCGCACGGACTGGCTGTACAAGACCCAGGCCGAGCCGGGTCTGAACGGCCGCACGCTGTCGTATCCGCGCGGGCGTGTGCTCGGCGGCAGTTCGTCGATCAACGGCATGATCTACATGCGCGGTCAGCGGGAAGACTACGACGAGTGGGCGCGTGTGACGAACGACAGGAGGTGGTCCTGGAACGCGGTGCTGCCGGTCTTCAGGCGCAGCGAGGATCACCACGGCGGCGCCAACGAAGCGCACGGCGCGGGCGGACCGTGGCGCGTCGAGAAGCAGCGCCTCAAATGGAAGATTCTCGAAGAGTTCGCGCAAGCCGCGCAGCAAACCGGCATCCCCGCCACCGACGATTTCAATCGCGGCGATAACACCGGTGTCGGCTACTTCGACGTCAACCAGAAGCGTGGCATTCGCTGGAATGCGTCGAAGGCGTTTTTGCGGCCCGCGTTGAAGCGGGAGAACCTCACTGTCATCACCGGTGCCCACACGCAGCGTGTCGTGTTCGATGGCCGCCGCTGCACCGGAGTCGAATATCGTGGCGGCGAGGTCGACTATCTCGCCAAAGCGCGTTGCGAAGTGATCCTTTCCGCCGGCGCGGTCAACTCGCCGCAACTGCTCGAATTGTCCGGTGTCGGCAATGGCGCGCGTCTGCAGAATCTCGGCATCGAGGTCGTTCAGGATCTGCGCGGTGTCGGTGAAAATCTGCAGGACCATCTGCAACTGCGCATGGCGTATCAGGTGCAGGGCGTGCGCACGCTGAATACGATGTCCGCGCACTGGTGGGGCAAGCTGATGATCGGCATGCGGTACGCGTTGTTTCAGAGCGGACCGATGTCGATGTCGCCGTCGCAACTCGGCGCGTTCGCGAAGTCCGACGCCGACGATCGCTCGCTGTCGCGACCCGATCTCGAGTATCACGTGCAGCCCTTGTCGCTTGATCGCTTCGGGGAACCGCTGCATCGCTTCAATGCGTTCACGGCTTCGGTGTGTCAGCTGCGCCCCACGTCGCGCGGCAGCATTCATATTGCGTCGGCCGATGCTTGCGCGCCACCGTTGATCGCGCCGAACTATCTGTCGACCGACTACGACCGCCACGTCGCCGCGAACGCGCTACGTCTGACGCGTCGCATCGTCGCGGCGCCCGCGCTCGCGCGCTATCAGCCGCGCGAGATCCTGCCGGGCCTCCAGTATCAAAGTGAAGAAGAATTGCAGCAGGCCGCGGGTGCGGTCGGCACGACGATCTTCCATCCGGTCGGCACCTGCCGCATGGGGACGACCGACGATCCGGCCGCGGTCGTCGACAACCGGCTACGAGTTATCGGAGTCGAGGGCTTGCGTGTCGTCGATGCGTCGGTGATGCCCAACATCACGTCAGGTAACACCAATTCGCCGACGCTGATGATCGCCGAGCGCGCCAGCGACATGATCCGCGAGGATCGTCGCGCGCGCGTGAGCGGCAGCATGGCCGCGCATACCGGTGTTGCCGCGTCGATGTCAGTTGTGTGACATGACTCGGTGAGCGCATCGGTCAGCTTTTTCGCCGCGTACGTGAAGCGTGCGTGTGAACCGCGCGTCACATGCGCACGGCGCGGGCCTCGTTCCCTAAGTGCAAATCCCAATGATTGCGCTGCATCATTGGCGCGACAATGGCAGCCATGCTGCGTGCCACGCCATGGATTACCGTACGGATTGGTGCAGCACGCCAAGGAGCGGCAAGGGGTGCCGCAAAAACAACAAGTCGCGCAGAGCTTCGCGCGGAAAGATCGTAGTGCTTCGCCTTACTCCGTATGGAAGGGAACATGATTCTCGGCGATACGATTCTCGAAACGCGCGGCCTCACCCGCGAGTTCAAAGGCTTTGTCGCCGTGAACGGCGTGAACCTGCGCGTGCGCCGTGGCTCGATCCATGCGCTGATCGGCCCCAATGGAGCGGGCAAGACCACCTGCTTCAATCTGCTCACCAAATTTCTCGAACCCACCGCGGGCCAGATCGTTTTCAACGGTGTCGATATCACCGGCGAACGGCCAGCTCAGATCGCGCGGCGCGGCATCATCCGTTCGTTCCAGATTTCCGCGGTATTTCCGCATCTGACGGCATTGCAGAACGTGCGCATCGGGTTGCAGCGCTCGCTCGGCACCGCGTTTCACTTCTGGAAGAGCGAGCGTACGTTGCGCCGTCTGAACGATCGCGCGATGGATCTGCTGACCCAGGTCGGCCTGACCGATTTCGCCGATGTGTTGACGGTCGAGCTCGCCTACGGCCGCAAGCGCGCGCTCGAAATCGCGACCACGCTCGCGATGGAGCCGGAACTGATGCTTCTCGACGAGCCCACGCAAGGCATGGGTCATGAGGACGTCGATCGCGTGACCGCGCTGATCAAGAAAGTGTCGGCCGGACGCACGATCCTGATGGTCGAACACAATATGAATGTGATCGCCGGTATCTCCGACACGATCACCGTGCTGCAACGGGGTGAAGTGCTCGCCGAGGGCAGCTACGCGGAAGTGTCGAAGAATCCGCTCGTGATGCAAGCCTACATGGGCAGCGCCGACGCGGCGCTCGCCGGAGCCCACGCATGAATACGACGGTCGAGCGCGAAGGCCTCGAAGCGAACCAAACGAAAAGCGGCGCACCCGCGCTGGAAATCGCGGGACTGCAAGCCTGGTACGGGGAATCCCACATTCTGCACGGCGTCGATCTGTCGGTCGGCCGCGGCGAGGTCGTGACGCTGCTCGGGCGCAATGGCGCGGGCCGCACCACGACGCTACGCGCGATCATGGGCCTCACGGGTCGCCGTACCGGCTCGATCCGTATCGACGGACGCGAAACCGTCGGCTTGCCCACGCATCGCATCGCGCATTGCGGCATCGGCTATTGCCCGGAAGAACGCGGCATTTTCTCGAGCCTGTCGTGCGAGGAAAATCTGCTGCTGCCGCCGCCCGTCGGCGACAAGGCGCGCATGATGTCGCTCGAGGAAATCTACGCGATGTTCCCGAATCTGCACGAGCGGCGCATGAGTCAGGGCACGCGGCTCTCGGGCGGCGAACAACAGATGCTCGCGGTCGCGCGGATTCTGCGCACCGGCGCGAATCTGCTGCTGCTCGACGAAATCTCGGAAGGGCTCGCGCCCGTGATCGTGCAGGCGCTCGCGCGCATGATCGTTACGCTGAAGGCGCGCGGCTACACGATCGTGATGGTTGAGCAGAACTTCCGCTTCGCCGCGCCGCTCGCGGATCGTTTTTATGTGATGGAGCACGGCATGATCGTCGAGCATTTCGGGGCTAGCGAGCTCGAAGGCAAGATGCCGGTGCTGCACGATTTACTGGGCGTATAGACACGGACACACGCGCGCCCGACTGCCTCTGATAACCACAAGCGAAGAACCAGGAGACATGCATGAAAAAGAACCCACTCGCGCGAATTGCCTCACTCTGTTTCGCAGTCGCCGCCGGCACCGCACTGACGCTGGGCAGCGCGCAAGCGGCCGACGATGCCGTGAAGATCGGCTTCATCACGGACATGTCGGGGCTGTACGCGGATATCGACGGGCAGGGCGGTCTTGAAGCGATCCGGATGGCGGTCGCCGACTTCGGCGGCAAGGTCAACGGCAAGCCGATCACGGTGCTGTACGCGGATCACCAGAACAAGGCGGACATCGCGGCATCGCGCGCTCGTGAGTGGTTCGACCGCGACGGCGTGGACATGGTGATCGGCGGCACGAACTCGGCGACCGCGCTGTCGACTAACACCGTCGCGGGCGAGAAGCACAAGGTCTATATCAACGTCGGCGCCGGCGCCGATACGTTGACCAACGAGCAATGCACGCCGTACACGATCCACTACGCATACGACACGACCGCACTCGCGAACGGCACGGGCTCGGCCGTGACGAAGCAGGGCGGCAAGACCTGGTACTTCCTGACGGCAGACTACGCATTCGGCAAGGCGCTCGAAAAAGCGACCTCGGAGGTCGTGAAGGCGAACGGCGGCCAGGTGCTCGGCGCGGTGCGTCATCCGCTGTCGGCGTCGGACTTCTCGTCGTTCCTGCTGCAGGCGCAGGCGTCGAAGGCACAGATCCTCGGCCTCGCGAACGCGGGCGGCGACACGATCAACGCGATCAAGGCCGCGAAGGAATTCGGCATCACCAAGACGATGAAGCTCGCCGCGCTGCTGATGTTCATCAACGACGTGCACAGCCTCGGTCTCGAAACGACGCAAGGTCTCGTGTTGACCGACAGCTGGTACTGGAACAAGGACGCCGACACGCGTAAGTGGTCGCAGCGCTACTTCGACAAGATGAAGAAGATGCCGTCGAGCCTGCAGGCTGCCGACTACTCGGCGGCGATGAACTATCTGAAGGCGGTGCAGGCGGTGGGCTCGACCGATCCGGACAAGGTGATGGCGCAGTTGCACAAGACGAAGATCGACGACTTCTACGCGAAGGGCTACATCCGTCAGGACGGCAGCATGATCCACGACATGTACCTGATGCAGGTGAAGACGCCGGCGGAATCGAAGGAGCCGTGGGATTACTACAAGATCACTGCGACGATTCCGGGCGATCAGGCCTTCACGACCAAGGCGCAGACCCGCTGCGCGCTGTGGAAGTAAGCGCGGGCGCAGTAAGCGGTCGAGGACCGCGCAGACCTGAGAGAACCGCCGGCGCTGCAGAGGCACGCGCTGGCGGATGACCGTTTCAGATGGCGCACGCGATGGGCAGCGTCGCCGCTCGTCGCGTGCCGGCCGGATCGTGCGTGACCGATCTCACCTTGACGATGGCTTGAAGGGCTAAGGGCTTCAATGGACATCTTTGGCGTTCCGCTACCGGCGATGCTGAGCCAGCTTCTGCTCGGGCTCGTGAACGGCTCGTTCTACGCGATTCTGAGCCTCGGGCTGGCGATTATTTTCGGCCTGCTCAACGTGATCAACTTCGCGCATGGCGCGCTGTTCATGCTCGGGGCGATGCTCGCGTGGATGGGGCTGGCGTATTTCAATCTGCCGTACTGGGTGATGCTCGTGCTCGCGCCGCTGATCGTCGGGCTGGTCGGCGTCGCGATCGAGCGCTCGATGCTGCGCTGGCTTTACAAGCTCGATCATCTGTATGGCCTGTTGCTGACGTTTGGCCTCACACTCGTGATCGAGGGCGTGTTCCATTCGATCTACGGCTCGTCGGGCCAGCCGTACGATGTGCCGTCGGCGCTGTCGGGCGCGACCAATCTCGGCTTTATGTATCTGCCGAACTATCGCGCATGGGTGGTCGTCGCGTCGCTGGTCGTGTGCTTTGCGACCTGGTTCGTGATCGAGAAGACGCGGCTTGGCGCGTATCTGCGCGCGGGCACCGAAAACCCGAAGCTCGTCGAGGCGTTCGGCGTCAACGTGCCGCTGATGATCACGCTGACCTACGGCTTCGGCGTCGCGCTCGCGGCGTTTGCCGGCGTGCTCGCCGCGCCGGTGATTCAGGTCTCGCCCCTGATGGGCCAGTCGATGATCATCACCGTGTTCGCGGTGGTCGTGATCGGCGGCATGGGCTCGATCATGGGCTCGATTCTGACCGGCCTGATGCTCGGCGTAGTCGAAGGACTCACGCGTGTGTTCTACCCCGAGGCGTCGGCGACCGTCGTCTTCGTGATCATGGCGCTCGTGTTGCTCGTGCGTCCGGCGGGTCTTTTCGGCAGGGAAAAATGATGCAGAGAAAGGTGCTCTACGGTCTGCTGCTGATCGTGCTGCTCGCGGTGCCGGTGCTCGGCATCTATCCGCTCTTCGTGATGAAGGTGCTGTGCTTCGCGCTGTTCGCGGCCGCCTTCAATCTGCTGATCGGCTATACGGGCTTGCTGTCCTTTGGTCATGCGATGTTTCTCGCGTCGGCCGGTTACGTCACCGGCTATGCGATGCAGACGCTCGGCTTTTCGCCGGAGCTCGGCGTGCTGAGCGGCACCGCGGCGGCGACGCTGCTTGGGCTCGTCGTCGGCTTCTTCGCGATTCGCCGTCAGGGTATCTACTTCGCGATGGTGACGCTCGCGCTCGCGCAGATGGTCTACTTCGTGTTCCTGCAGGCGCCGTTCACGCACGGGGAAGACGGTCTGCAAGGCGTGCCGCGGGGCAAGCTGTTCGGCGTGCTCGATCTCTCTTCGGACGTCGCGCTATATTTCGTCGTGCTCGCGGTGATCGTCGCGGCTTTCCTGCTGATCGTGCGGATCGTGCATTCGCCGTTCGGGCAGGTGCTCGTCGCGATCAAGGAAAACGAGCCGCGCGCGGTGTCGCTCGGCTACGACACCGACCGTTTCAAGCTGCTCGCATTCATTCTGTCGGCCGGTATTGCGGGTCTCGCGGGTTCGCTGAAGGTGCTGGTGCAAGGCTTCGAAACGCTGAGCGATGCCTATTGGACGATGTCCGGCCTCGTGATCCTGATGACGCTGGTGGGCGGCATGGGCACGCTGTTCGGGCCGTTGCTCGGCGCCGCGTTGATCGTGTCGCTCGAAGACAGGCTCGGTGATATCGGCTCGGCACTCGCGTCGATGACCGGCATCGACTGGTTCCGCTCGCTCGGCGAATCGGTGACGATCGTCACCGGGCTGATTTTCATCGCGTGTGTGCTGGCGTTCCGGCGCGGCATAGTCGGTGAGATTGTCGCGCGAGTGCGACCGTTGCGGGCTTGAGAGTGGCTGTTTGATCCCGCCCGCGTGGTCGCTCGCTTGATGCAGTGCGATACGAAATTGCTTCGACGTCCGATCTAATTGCGGCTCGTGCTGAAGGTCCGCTGGATCAGGGACTCGGGCGAACCTGTGGCAAACCGTGCGACGAAAAGCGCCCTACGCGCCCCAATCCGGTGCCGCAGTGCACCACTAGGGTAATTGCTAGTTGTGACTGCTGGGGTGGTCGTTTAATCTTCATGCAGTTCTGATGCACCACGAATTTGCCGGTGGAGAACGAGGAGACAAGTGAGGCACTCAGTGCCCAGAAGAAAGCGCTGTTGGATTGATATCCAACAGCGCTTTTTTATTGGTGTTTATTGAATTTTTTGACACGATCTCCCGGCTATTTCACGCGCCATTTTTTACTCTCCGTTAGCCGCTGAGGTAAGCATCACAAGCCTGCGAAACGCTTGCAGCACGGCGCTTGCGTCCGCTACACTCGCTATTCACCGACCATTGGGTTGGCAATTAAATCCGCGGATTTAATTGCAATTGAATAACGGGGTTAATAGAGGAGCAGGATGAAGTCGGCATTGCGTTGGATCAGCGCGGCATTGGTCGCCACAGGGGTCTCGGCTGCTTGGAGCGGCCATGCATTCGCGGACGTGAAAATCGGCGTCACCGTGTCGGCAATAGGACCGGCCGCATCGCTCGGCATTCCGGAAAAGAACACGATCGCGCTGCTGCCGAAAGAAGTGGCGGGCCAGAAGATCGACTACATCGTCCTCGACGACGCAACCGATTCCACCCAGGCGGTCAAGAACGCCCGCAAGCTCACTAGCGAAGACCACGTCGATACACTGATCGGCTCGACCGTCGTGCCGAACTCGCTCGCCATGATCGACATCGCTGCCGAAACCTCGACGCCGATGATCTCTCTGGCCGCGGCCGCGGGCATCGTCGAGCCGATGGACGCGAAGCGTGGATGGGTCTTTAAAACGCCGCAAAACGACATTCTGATGGCCACGGCGATCGCGCAGCACATGGCCAATCACGGCGTGAAAACGGTCGCGTTCATCGGCTTTTCCGACGCGTACGGCGAGAGCTGGTTCAAGGAATTCAGCAAAGCCGCTGACTTCGCGAAGATCAAGATCGTCGCGAACGAGCGCTTCGCGCGCAACGATGCATCCGTCACGGGCCAGGTGCTGAAGATGATGTCGCAGAACCCGGACGCGGTGCTGATCGCCGGTGCGGGCACGCCGGCCGCGCTGCCGCAGAAAACGCTGAAGGAGCGCGGCTACAAGGGCAAGTACTATCAGACGCACGGCGTCGCGAACAACGACTTCCTGCGCGTGTGCGGCAAGGATTGCGAAGGCACGTGGCTGCCCGCTGGCCCACTGCTCGTCGCCGAGCAACTGCCCGAGGCGAATCCGGTGAAGAAAAGCGCGCTCGCATACAAGCATGCGTATGAAACGGCATATGGCGCGGGGTCGGTGTCGACGTTCGGCGGTCACGCATGGGACGCGGGTCTGCTGCTGCAGCATGCGATCCCGCTCGCGTTGAAGAAGGGGCAGCCAGGCACGCCGGCATTCCGCGAGGCGCTGCGTGCCGCGCTCGAAGGAACGAAAGATCTGCCCGCGTCGCACGGCATCTTCAACATGAGCGGGAACGACCATGCCGGCCTCGATCAGCGGGCGCGCGTGATGGTGCAGATCGTCGACGGCAAGTGGAAGCTCGCCGGCGACTGAGCGAAGGCTCTGCGCCACGGGACCTCATCGAAAAAGACGCGTGCAGTTGACGCGTCTTTTTTATTATCCGGGCCGGGTGTCCGCATCGCGCAAAAGTGTGGTTTCGCTGCTTCAGGACAAACCCGCATTTGGCGCACGCTCTCTTGACCGTCGATAATGCAGAACGCAAACTACTAACATATTAGTGGTTTAGGAGATGCCTGGTTGGAATAAAGCCGCGCCACGGAAACGCGGCGTATGACGCGAATGCGCACTCGCGCGACGCGAGAGGAGCGGTACCCAACGCAGCTGGGGAAGGTATGCGCGCCGAGCAGGGAAAACCATGCTTGGCACACTTGAACCCGCTCACTAGATTCAAACACCCGGCCCAGCAAGCCGGTTTATACATAGGCGCTTTTCAAAGCGTTTGGAGACTCGCAATGAAAAAGACAAGGCATTGGGTACGCACCGGCATCGCGATGGCGCTGATGTGCGGCGCGGGGGCTGCATTCGCGCAGGTGAAGATCGGCGTCACGTTGTCGACGACGGGGCCGGCCGCGTCGCTCGGGATTCCTGAAAAGAACACGATCGCGTTGCTGCCGAAGGAGATCGGCGGCAAGAGCGTGCAGTACATCATCCTCGACGACGGGTCGGACACCAGCAAGGCCGTGCAGAACACGCGCAAGCTGATCGACGAAGACCACGTCGACGCGATCATCGGCTCGACCGTCACGCCGAATTCGCTCGCGATGCTCGATCCGGCCGCTGAGGGCAAGACGCCGGTGATCTCGCTCGCGGCATCGGCAGCGATCATTCAGCCGATGGATGCGAAGCGCGCATGGGCATTCAAACCGCCTCAGAACGACAGCCTGATGGCCGAAGCGATCGCCGATTACATGCAGCATCACGGCGTGAAGACGGTCGGCTTCATCGGATTCTCGGACGCGTACGGCGACAGCTGGAACACGACGTTCGACGCCGCCGCGAAAGCGCACAACCTGAAGATCGTGTCGAACGAGCGCTTCAACCGCACCGATGCATCGGTGACGGGCCAGGTGCTGAAGACGATGGGCGCGAATCCCGACGCGGTGCTGATCGCGGGCTCGGGCACGCCGTCGGCGCTGCCGGCCAAGACGCTGAAGGAGCGTGGCTACAAGGGCAAGATCTATCAGACTCACGGGGTCGCGAACAACGACTTCCTGCGCGTGTGCGGCAAGGATTGCGAAGGCGAACTGCTGCCGGCCGGTCCGATTCTCGTCGTCGATCAATTGCCGGATTCGAACCCGGTGAAGAAGTCGTCGGAAGCCTATAAGAACGCCTATGAGAAGGCTTATGGCGCGGGTTCGGTCGCGACCTTCGGCGGCCACGCATGGGATGCCGGCCAGATGTTGCAGGCTGCGATTCCGGTCGCGCTGAAGACCGCCCAGCCGGGCACGCCGGAGTTCCGCGCGGCGCTGCGCAACGCGCTCGAAAACATCAAGGAGTTGCCAGTGTCGCACGGCATCATGAACACCACCGCGAACGACCACAACGGCCTCGACCAGCGCGCACGCGTGATCGTGCAGATCGTCGACGGCAAGTGGAAGTTGCAGAACAACTAAGACTATTTACAAAAACAAGTAGCGGTACGCGCCTCTCGCGCAATCATGCGGTGCATGACGCCGCATTGCCATTGTGTTCGACGACAATGGCATCGACCGCCGCGCCGCGTCCCGGCGCGGCGGTTGTCTTTTCAGACATGCAGATCGATGGCCGGCTTCGCACCGCGCCGTCGCGACTGTTTCCCGGTTTTTCGATTTCGACGCTTCAGGACGAGGAAGTATGGATCTATCAATTGCGGCGATCCTCGCGCAGGACGGCATCACGACCGGCGCGATCTACGCGCTGCTCGCGCTTGCGCTGGTGCTGGTGTTCTCCGTCACGCGGGTGATCTTCATCCCGCAAGGGGAGTTCGTTTCGTACGGTGCGTTGACGCTCGCCGCACTGCAAACGCAGAAGTTTCCGGCCACCTGCTGGCTGTTGATGGCGATGGGCGCGGCATGCTTCGTCATCGAGACGGCGGCCGTGTTGCGGCATGCTGAGCGGCGTCGTCATGCGGCGCGCACGCTGCCCGTGCTGGCGGGGAAGTACCTGCTGTTTCCGATCGCGGTCTACGCGCTCACGCGCGGCATCTTCCTGCAGCCGCTGCCGATGATCGTGCAGATCGCGCTGACGCTGCTGATCGTGATTCCGATGGGTCCGTTCGTGTATCGCCTTGCCTACGAGCCGATCGCGGAGGCGACCACGCTGCTGCTGTTGATCGTCGCGGTGGCCGTGCATTTCGTGATGGTCGGTCTCGGCCTCGTGATGTTCGGCGCCGAAGGCTCGCGCACCAACGCGTTTTCCGATGCGACGTTCAACATCGGCACGTTGTCGATCTCCGGACAGAGCCTGTGGGTGATCGGCACCGCGGCCGTGCTGATCGGCGCGCTGTATTTGTACTTCGATCGCTCGATTTCGGGCAAGGCGTTGCGCGCGACGTCGGTGAACCGGCTCGGCGCGCGGCTCGTCGGCATCGGCACCACGCAGGCGGGACGCCTCGCATTCACGCTTGCGGCGGGGCTCGGCGCACTGTGCGGCATCCTCGTCGCGCCGCTCACGACGATCTACTACGACTCGGGCTTCCTGATCGGTTTGAAGGGCTTCGTGGGCGCGATCATCGGCGGTCTGGTCAGCTATCCGCTGGCGGCGGCCGGCTCGATTCTGGTTGGTCTGCTGGAGTCGTATTCGTCGTTCTGGGCTAGTGCTTATAAGGAAGTGATCGTGTTCACGTTAATCATCCCGGTGCTGCTGTGGCGCAGTCTTGCGAGTCCGCACGCCGAAGAGGAGGCGGAGTGACACGATGAAACGAATCATGCAAAAGAAGTTCTTCTGGTTGTTCCTCGTGGTGCTGTTCGCTTTGCCGGTTCTGCCGCATCCGATCCATGTACCCGAGTACTGGGTCACGCTGCTGAACTACATCGGTCTCTATTCGATCGTTGCGATCGGCCTCGTGCTGTTGACCGGCATCGGCGGGATGACGAGCTTCGGGCAGGCCGCGTTCGTTGGCATCGGCGCGTATGCAACCGCGTATCTGACGACGAACTTCGGCGTGTCGCCGTGGCTCGCACTGATTGCGGGCGTGATCGTCACTGCGCTGGTTGCGCTGATGCTCGGTCTCGTGACGATGCGCCTATCCGGCCACTTTCTGCCGCTCGGCACGATTGCGTGGGGGCTCGCGCTGTTCTACCTGTTCGGCAATCTCGACATCCTCGGCAAGTACGACGGCATCAACGGCATCCCGGTGTTGAATGTTTTCGGGATCAACCTCGAGTCCGGCCGCCATATCTATTACCTGATCTGGGTGGTCGTGCTCGGTGCGGTCGTCTCTGTTCAGAATCTGCTTAATAGCCGGCCGGGTCGCGCAATCCGCGCGTTGCGCGGCGGTGGTCTGATGGCCGAGGCAATGGGCGTCAACACCGGCTGGATGCGCGTCGTGATTTTCGTCTATGCGGCAGTGCTTGCGTCGGTTTCGGGTTTTTTGTACGCGCACTTGCAGCGCGCCGTGAATCCGACGCCGTTTGGACTGAATCACGGCATCG
Source organism: Paraburkholderia sp. UCT31 (assembly GCF_014397655.1). Lineage (NCBI taxonomy): Bacteria > Pseudomonadati > Pseudomonadota > Betaproteobacteria > Burkholderiales > Burkholderiaceae > Paraburkholderia > Paraburkholderia sp. UCT31. The sequence continues at coordinate 128,244 of NZ_VZQP01000008.1, read as the reverse complement.
AGTTCCTGTTCATGGCGGTGGTGGGCGGCGTCTCGCATGTCTGGGGCGCGGTGCTCGGCGCGGCGATCCTGACCGTGCTGCAGGATTATTTGCAGACGCTGCTGCCAAAACTGCTCGGCGAGAACGGCAACTTCGAAGTGATCGTGTTCGGCATCATCATGGTGCTGCTTCTGCAGTACGCGCGGCAGGGCGTCTGGCCGTTCGTCGCGCGCTTTTTCCCGCGTGGTCCGCGGGCGCATCTCGCCGATCACGCGGATCCTCTGCCGCAGCGCAACAAGCCACAGACCGGCGAAGACCTGCTGACGGTGAACAAGGCGCGCAAGCAGTTCGGCGGTCTCGTCGCGGTGAACGACGTCAGCTTCGAGGTCAAAGCAGGGCAGATCATCGGGCTGATCGGACCGAACGGCGCGGGTAAGTCGACGACCTTCAATCTCGTGACCGGTGTGCTGCAGGCGACAAGCGGCGAGATCACGTTCCGCGGCGAGCGCATCGATGCGCTGAGTTCGCGTGAAATCGTCAAGCGCGGCATCGGCCGGACGTTCCAGCACGTGAAGCTGCTGCCGGGTATGACCGTGCTCGAGAACGTCGCGATCGGTGCGCATCTACGTGGCCATGCGGGCGTGTGGCGCAGTGTCGTGCGGCTGAACAGCTCCGAAGAGCAGCGGTTGATGGCCGAAGCCGCTCGGCAGATTCGCCGCGTCGGCCTCGAACAGCACATGTATGACGAAGCGGGCAGCCTGGCGCTTGGTCAACAGCGGATTCTCGAAATTGCGCGCGCCCTGTGCTGCGACCCGACTCTGCTATTGCTCGATGAACCGGCCGCTGGTCTCCGGTATCAGGAAAAGCTTCAGCTCGCCGAACTGCTGCGCAGACTGAAGACAGAAGGGATGAGCGTGCTGCTCGTCGAGCACGACATGGATTTCGTGATGAATTTGACGGACCGGCTCGTGGTGATGGAGTTCGGCACGCGGATCGCTGAGGGCCTGCCGCAGGAAGTCCAGCAGGATCCGGCGGTGCTCGAAGCGTATCTGGGTGGGGTGGAATGATGGACGACATGACAACGACCGGCGTGGCGGCGGCGGGACCGATTCTCGAAGTGAGCCAATTGTCCGTCCGCTACGGCAAGGTTGAAGCGCTGCACAATGCGGCGATCAAGGTGCGGGCGGGGCAGATCGTCTCCGTGATCGGCCCGAACGGCGCGGGAAAGTCGACGCTGCTGAATGCGATCATGGGCGCGTTGCCGACGTCCGGGCATGCGAAAGGCGCGGTTTCCTATCAGGGCGACGACGTCAGCGCGACGCCGGTCGAAAAACGCGTTGCGCTTGGAATGTGCCTGGTGCCGGAAAAGCGCGAGCTTTTCGCTTCGATGACCGTCGAGGACAATCTGCTGCTTGGCGCCTACCGGCGCAAGCGAGCAGGGGAGCGCAACTTTCTCGATCAGCTGGAACCGGTGTTCGAACTGTTTCCGCGGCTGAAGGAGCGACGCAAGCAGGCGGCCGGCACGCTTTCCGGCGGCGAGCGGCAGATGCTCGCGGTCGGCCGCGCCCTGATGGGCAAGCCCGATCTGCTGATGCTGGACGAGCCGAGCCTCGGTCTCGCGCCGCTGATCGTGAAGGAAATCTTTCACATCATCAGCGCCTTGCGGCAGACGGGCGTCGCGACGCTGCTGATCGAGCAGAATGCGCGCGCTGCATTGCAGATTTCGGACTACGGCTACGTGCTGGAAACCGGCGAGTTGGCACTGGAAGGACCGGCAACCGACCTCGCGCAAAATCCCCGGGTGATCGAAACCTATCTCGGTCTTGCCAAAAAGGTCGCATAAGCCCGCACTTATTTCGCTGATCGCTGTCTCTGGAAGCGGTGTGTTTCACGTGAAACACCCCGCTTTTTTATTGTTTCACCATTCGGACGAAATTCGGGCCGAAACTGAACCCGTTATAATTCGCCCATACATTTCTTTTGAAGGCTCACGCGACGATCTGGCGTGAGATCCCGCGATGCTTTTTCCCTCAGAATTTGACGTAATCGTCGTCGGTGGCGGTCATGCCGGCACCGAAGCTGCGTTGGCGTCGGCGCGCATGGGCAACAAAACGCTGCTTTTGACCCATAACATCGAGACCCTTGGTCAGATGAGCTGCAATCCGTCGATTGGCGGCATTGGCAAAGGCCATCTGGTCAAGGAGGTCGACGCGCTCGGTGGCGCCATGGCGGCCGCTACCGACGAAAGCGGCATCCAGTTTCGGATCCTGAATTCGTCGAAAGGACCGGCGGTCCGCGCGACGCGCGCTCAGGCTGACCGCGTGCTGTACAAAGCGGCGATCCGCCATCGTCTAGAGAATCAGCCGAACCTCTGGCTATTTCAGCAGGCCGTCGACGATCTGATGGTCGAGGGCGACCGCGTGGTCGGCGCCATCACGCAAGTGGGTATTCGTTTCCGGTCGCGCGCGGTGGTGCTGACGGCGGGCACGTTCCTCGACGGCAAGATTCACGTGGGGTTGAACAACTACACCGGTGGACGCGCGGGCGACCCGGCTGCGGTTTCGCTGTCGGTGCGGTTGAAAGAGCTGAAGCTACCGCAGGGCCGGCTTAAGACCGGTACGCCACCGCGAATCGACGGTCGCACGATCGACTATTCGCAGCTCGAAGAGCAGCCCGGCGATCTGGACCCGGTGCCGGTGTTCTCGTTCCTCGGGCGTGTCGAGCAGCACCCGCGCCAGGTGCCGTGCTGGGTCACGCATACGAATCAACGGACACATGACATCATTCGCGGCGGTCTCGATCGCTCGCCAATGTACACAGGCGTGATCGAGGGGGTGGGGCCACGCTATTGCCCGTCGATCGAGGACAAGATTCACCGGTTTGCGTCGAAGGAATCGCATCAGATCTACCTCGAGCCGGAAGGTCTGACGACCAACGAGTTCTATCCGAACGGGATCTCGACGAGCCTGCCCTTCGACGTGCAGCTCGAGCTGGTGCGTTCGATGCGCGGCCTCGAGCATGCGCATATCCTGCGCCCGGGCTACGCGATCGAGTACGACTATTTCGATCCGCGTGGCCTGAAGGCATCGCTAGAAACGAAGGTGATCAGTGGCCTGTTCTTCGCCGGACAGATCAACGGGACGACCGGCTACGAAGAGGCAGCTGCACAGGGCACGCTGGCCGGCATCAACGCCGGTCTGTTCGTGCAAGGCAAGGAAGCATGGTGTCCGCGTCGCGACCAGGCTTATCTCGGTGTGCTCGTGGACGATCTAGTCACGCGCGGGGTGTCCGAGCCGTACCGGATGTTCACGAGCCGCGCGGAATACCGTCTGAGCTTGCGCGAAGACAACGCCGATATGCGGCTGACGGAGATCGGGCGCGAACTTGGCGTGGTCGATGACGCTCGCTGGGACGCCTTCAGTCGCAAGCGTGACGCTGTTTCACGTGAAACACAGCGCTTGCGTTCAACCTGGGTCAATCCTAAGACCTTATCGGCAGAAGAGGCGACCGCCTTGCTTGGCAAGTCAATCGACCACGAATACAGTCTCGCGGACCTGCTGCGTCGTCCGGGCGTCAGCTACGACGGCGTCTGCGGGCTGCGTGACGGCACTTGTGGCGCGCCCGAAGCACTTGCGGAAGACCCCGTGCTGCTCGCGCAAATCAAGGAACAGATCGAAATCGGCGTCAAATATCAGGGCTACATCGACCGACAGGCCGGTGAGATCGAACGCAACGAGGCGCAAGAGAACACGCGTCTGCCTGACGGGCTGGACTACACCGAGGTCCGTGGGCTGTCGTTCGAAGCTCGCCAGAAGTTGATGCAGTTCCGGCCGGAAACGATCGGACAGGCGTCGCGTATTTCCGGTATCACGCCTGCCGCGATCTCGCTGCTGATGGTCCATCTGAAGCGTGGCCTCGGGCGTCGTCCGTCGAAGTCCGCCGAGCCCGGCGCCGACAGCACGCCGGTGGTTCAATGACGGCAGCGCAGAGGGGAATCGACCAACAGGCCTTGGCGTCATTGCTGGCGGAAGGTGTCCGTGAACTTGGTCTCGAACTCAGCGACGCGCAGCAGCGCAAGCTGCTCGATTACGTCGCGCTGCTCGCGAAGTGGAACAACGTCTACAACCTGACAGCGATCCGCGATCCGAGGCAGATGCTAATCCAGCACATTCTCGATTCGCTATCGATCGTGCCGCACCTGGCGCCGCGCGGGCCGTCGTCGGTGCTCGACGTCGGTTCGGGCGGGGGGCTGCCGGGCATCGTGCTCGCGATCGTGCTCCCCGATTGGACCATCACGACGAACGACATCGTCCATAAGAAGACTGCCTTTCAGTCGCAGGCGAAGGCGGAACTGGGCCTCGCGAACCTGTCGGTTGTGACCGGTCGGGTGGAGACGCTGCGGCCTGGCGCCGAAGTACCGGCAAAGTTCGACGTAATTGTCTCGCGCGCGTTCGCAGAACTCTCGGATTTCGTTACACTGGCCCGTCATCTGGTTGCGGAGCAGGGCGCAATTTGGGCGATGAAGGGTATGCGGCCGGATGCCGAAATCGCGCGTCTGCCGGCGGGCGCTCGCGTGGAACAGATCATCCGGCTGAACGTGCCGTCGCTCGACGCCGAGCGGCATCTGATCGAGGTGCGAGTGGACCCCGAAAGCTGACGGCCGCTTCGGCCTGTCAATACCCTCAACGATTTTCACTTCATCCAAGCAGCAAAAGGGACACACCAACGATGGCAAAAATCTTCTGCGTTGCGAACCAGAAGGGCGGCGTCGGCAAGACGACCACCACAGTCAATCTGGCCGCGAGCCTGGCAGCGCAGGGACAGCGAGTCCTTCTCATCGATCTGGACCCGCAAGGCAACGCCACGATGGGCAGCGGCATCGACAAGGCCGAATGTACGAACACGGTCTACGAGGTGCTCGTGGACAACGTGTCGGTGGCCGATGCGCGCGTACGGCCCGAGGCGGTCGGATACGACGTGCTTCCCGCGAACCGCGAGCTCGCGGGCGCCGAGGTCGAACTCGTCAGCGTGCAGAATCGCGAGCGTCAACTGAAGGCGGCGCTCGCCGGGGTCGAGGGCGAGTACGATTTCGTGCTGATCGATTGCCCGCCGGCTTTGTCACTGCTGACGCTCAACGGACTATGCGCCGCGCACGGCGTCGTCATTCCGATGCAGTGCGAATACTTCGCGCTCGAAGGGCTGTCCGACCTCGTCAACACGATCAAGCAGGTCCATGCGAATCTGAATCGCGACCTCAAGGTGATCGGTCTGCTGCGCGTCATGTTCGATCCGCGCATTACGTTGCAACAGCAAGTCTCGGATCAATTGAAAGAGCACTTCGGCGACAAGGTCTTCGACGCGGTGATTCCACGCAACGTGCGATTGGCCGAGGCGCCCAGCTATGGGCTGCCCGGTGTGGTGTTCGACAGGGCGTCGCGAGGCGCGCAGGCGTACGTGCAGTTCGGCGTCGAAATGATTGAGCGGGTGCGCGCGCTGAATGACGCGCCCCAGGCATCCTAAGCGGATCGAGGAAGCACGATGAACGCAGTAGCAAGAAAGAAGGGACTGGGCCGCGGTTTGGAGGCATTGCTCGGCGGCACCGCCGCTATCACCGAGGCAGCGGTGATCGACGGCGCACCGAACGTATTGCCGCTCGGCAAGATGCAGGCGGGCAAATACCAGCCGCGCACGCGCATGGACGAAGGCGCGCTGCAGGAGCTTGCGGCGAGCATCCGCGCGCAAGGGCTGATGCAGCCGATTCTCGTGCGTCCGATCGCGGCGGACCGCTATGAGATCATCGCGGGGGAGCGGCGTTTTCGCGCGGCGCGGCTCGCGGGCCTCGACGAGGTGCCGGTGCTTGTGAAGGACGTGCCCGACCAGGCCGCCGCGGCGATGGCGCTGATCGAAAACATCCAGCGCGAGGATCTGAATCCCCTCGAAGAGGCCCAGGGGATCCAGCGCCTGCTCGACGAATTCAATTTCACGCATGAGCAGGCGGCAGAGTCGGTGGGCCGCTCGCGCAGCGCGGTGTCGAACCTGCTGCGTCTGCTGAACCTTGCGACACCGGTACAGACGATGTTGCTCGCCGGCGATCTCGACATGGGCCACGCTCGCGCGCTGCTCGCCGTCGATGCCGCGACGCAGATCACGCTGGGCAACCAGGTCGTCAACAAGCGCCTGTCTGTGCGCGAGACGGAAAAGCTGGTTGCGATGACCACGAAGGTGACGCCGGCGGCCAAGGCCCGCGCGAATCCGGACGGCGGCCGTGACACGCGACGCCTGGAAGAGGAACTGTCGGACCTGCTGTCCGCTACGGTGAAAATCAAGCTCGGCCGACGCGGTCGCGGCCAGGTGCTGGTGGACTTCGGCGATCTCGACGCGCTGGAAGGCATTCTGGTTCGTTTGCGCGGGAACGCGAACGTCTGAGCACAGATTGGCGCTCAGCAGGCAAGAGTGGTGAACGGCTGGCGGCCTGTGCATGAGCACTGCCGCGAGTTGGTCTACCTCGGTGCGAGCGGCTATTGTGGATTCCAAAACAACCGATGCACGAATAATCAGGAATCCTAGCTTCAGACGCTCCACATTCACCCGATAATCATCCTGACGAGCCGCTATCAAAAGCGACCCGATCATCATTGAAATTTGCGGTGAGGCTGATTCCAGCTCATTAGAAGAGCTATCCCGTTCAGCCCTTAAAAAAGAGGCATTTGTTGCATTTTCGAGACGTCTGCCGCTGGGTCGGAACGCACTGCCAACGAGCTTCGATCCACGCGACCACCCGCACGGGTTTTGCCGCCCCCCGCCCGCCTTACATTTGACGTGTTTCGCGTCGTTAGCGTACGTTTTACCGCATCGTGAAGGGAAGTTTCACGCGGTTATAGGCTGGCCTAAAGTCTTGAATTGCCTGCAACTATCGCTTACAATCGCCCGGATTTAATTGCACGGCAACCCCGTAAGCGCTGCGTAAAGTCGCGGGCTGAACGAGACTTTCGGAACATTGCGATGGCGGTCAAAACGTCGAATCTGTCGCCGGAGAATGGTGACGACAGACACCGCGCTGAACGCTCCGCACCCGAGATGTCCTCCAGTCGGCAGTTCGATCCGGCCGAAGCGTGGGATGACGCGCAGGAAGATAACAATATCGTTCCGCTCACGCGGGCCGAGGCGGAAAAGCTGTTTGGTCCCGGCGTGGGTCGTCCATCGCGCGTAACGCCGTTCAGGGTCGTCGCAGCGCAAATGGTTTTGTCCCTGGTCGCAACGCTGTTGTGGTGGCTGTTCTACGAGCCGCCGGGTGCTGCTGCGCTGTCCGCGTTCCTCGGGGGGGCGATCTGCTGGGTGCCGGGCGCGTTGTTCGCGGCACGACTGAAAAAGCAGGGCGGCGCCGAGACCGTGATGAGCTGGATGATCGGCGAAGCACTCAAGATGGGGACAACGATTGCGATGTTTGTCGCAATCGCCTTCTGGTATCACGACGTACGCTGGATTCCGCTGCTCGTGACCTACCTCATCGCGCTGAAGACTTACTGGATCGCCTTGGCGTGGCGCTAAGGTAGCAGCACAAAAAACAGCAGCAAAAAGAATTTAAGGCCGGCGCGCAGCGCCGGCACGGGTGTGCGGGTGAGACAGGGCCCGCACCCGGCGCGTTCCCGCAACACAGTGTTCCGGCAGGAGCGGCCTCGAACGATTTTCGACAATTTGGGTGGCTTTAACGATATGGCAGCTAGCGAAGGCACACGCGCAATGGATCCGTCCGAGTACATCGCGCACCACTTGCAGAACTTTTCCACCGCACACCAGACGTCGATTTTCGACATCCATGTGTGGAATCTCGACACCCTTTTCTGGTCGATAGTGTGCGGCCTCGTCACGATCTTCGTGCTGCATCTGGCAGCCCGCAAGGCAACGGCCGGCGTGCCGGGTCGCTTCCAATGCGCGATCGAAATGCTTGTCGAAATGGTCGAGGATCAATCGAAGGCCATGATCCACGGCTCGCGCACCTTCATCGCGCCGCTCGCGCTGACCGTGTTCGTCTGGGTCGCGCTAATGAACTCACTCGACTTCATTCCCGTCGACCTGCCGGGCCGTGTGATCGGCTGGCTGGGTCTGTCCGAAGCCATCCCGCACCACCGCATCGTGCCGACCGCCGACCTGAACGGCACGATCGGTATCGCGCTCGGCGTGTTCGTGCTGATGATTTACTACAACTTCAAGATCAAGGGCGTTGGCGGCTTCGTGCATGAACTGCTGTCCGCTCCGTTCGGCGCGCATCCGCTGCTGTGGATCCCGAACCTCGCACTGAACATCATCGAGTTCGTCGCGAAGACGGTCTCGCTCGGCATGCGGTTGTTCGGCAACATGTACGCGGGCGAACTGTTGTTCCTGCTGATTGCCCTGCTCGGCAGCATCTGGAGCTTCGGCGCGGACACGACGGTGCTTGGCTTCATCGGCCACGTGGTCGCCGGCACAGTGTGGTCAATCTTCCACATCCTGATCGTTCTGCTGCAGGCGTTCATTTTTATGATGCTGACGCTGGTGTACATCGGCCAGGCACACGACACGCACTAACCTGCGTTGTCGGCAAAGAATCGTAGTTTTTCAAATCCCAGTTCCAACCAGTTCTAAAAGACTTTTCACAAAGGAGTGATCATGCAAGCTTTCATCGCCAACATCCAGGGTCTGACCGCCATCGGTATCGGCATCATCATCGGCCTGGGTGCTATCGGCGCCTGTATCGGTATCGGTCTGATGGGCGGCAAGTACATCGAAGCATGCGCCCGTCAACCGGAACTGATGAACCCGCTGCAAACCAAGATGTTCCTGCTGGCTGGTCTGATCGATGCGGCGTTCCTGATTGGCGTTGGTGTGGCAATGCTGTTTGCGTTCGCGAACCCGCTGCTCTCGAAGCTGGCAGGCTGAGGTTCCTCGGAGGTTTGCGCCTGAGCTATAACAGGTAAAGGCGCAGGGCGGAACGGGTACTGGGGCGCTGATCGAGCAGAATCGATGAGCGCCTTGCCGTTTCACTTTCCGAACTAGCAACGTTTAAGGAAACACCGTGAATCTCAACGCAACCCTGTTTGCGCAAATGGTCGTGTTCCTGATCCTCGCGTGGTTCACGATGAAATTCGTGTGGCCGCCGCTGATCAACGCCATCGACGAGCGCGCGAGGAAGATCGCCGACGGTCTGTCCGCCGCGGAAAAGGGCAAGCAGGAACTCGAAGCCGCTCACAAGCGCGTCGACCAGGAACTGGCTCAGGCTCGCAACGACGGCCAGCAACGCATTGCCGAGGCTGAAAAGCGCGCTGTCGCAGTCGCCGACGAAATCAAGGCTCAGGCGCAGGCGGAAGCCGCCCGCATCATCGCGCAGGCGAAGGCCGACGCGGATCAGCAAGTCGTGAAGGCGCGCGAAGCGCTGCGTGGCGAAGTTGCTGCACTCGCTGTGAAGGGCGCTGAACAGATCCTGCAGCGCGAAGTCGACCAGGCGGCTCATGCTGACCTGCTGAATCAACTGAAAGCCGAGCTCTGATCATGGCCGAACTTGCAACCATCGCCCGTCCGTACGCGGAAGCGCTGTTTGGCGTGGCCGAAGCTGGTGACATCGCCGCCTGGTCCACGCTCGTGCAGGAGCTGGCACAGGTTGCGCGTCTGCCCGAAGTGCTGTCGATCGCCTCGAGCCCGAAAGTGAGCCGTGCCCAGGTAAGCGATCTGCTGCTGGCCGCGGTCAAGTCGCCGCTCAAGGACGACGCGCAAGCGAAGAATCTGGTGCAGATGCTGGTGGACAACCATCGCCTGCAGCTGCTGCCGGAAATCGCCTCGCAGTTCGAAGAGTTGAAGAACGCCCGCGAAGGGGCAGCAGATGTGCTGATCGTCAGCGCATTCCCGCTCGAAGGTGCGCAGTTGAACGAACTCGTCGCAAGCCTCGAACGCAAGTTCAAGCGCAAGCTGAAGCCGACGGTCGAAGTCGATCACTCGCTGATCGGCGGCGTACGCGTGACGGTCGGCGACGAAGTGCTCGATACCTCGGTCCGCGCGCGGCTCGCCAGCATGCAAACGGCCCTGACGGCCTGAAGCGCTTCGCGTTTTAGCGGCTGGCACGCAACAGAATTGACTATCAGGAGCGAATAATGCAACTCAATCCCTCTGAGATCAGCGAGCTGATCAAGAGCCGGATCCAAGGCCTTGACGCGAGCGCAGACGTTCGCAACCAGGGCACCGTGATCTCCGTGACCGACGGTATCGTGCGTATCCACGGCCTGTCGGAAGTGATGCAGGGCGAAATGCTCGAATTTCCGGGCAACACCTTCGGTCTCGCGCTGAACCTCGAGCGCGACTCGGTCGGCGCCGTGATTCTGGGTGAATACGAACACATTTCGGAAGGCGACATCGTCAAGACGACGGGCCGCATTCTGGAAGTGCCGGTGGGTCCGGAACTGCTCGGCCGCGTGGTCGACACACTCGGCAACCCGATCGACGGCAAAGGCCCGATCAACGCGAAGAAGACCGATGCAATCGAAAAGATTGCTCCGGGCGTGATCTGGCGTAAGTCGGTTTCGGAACCGGTCCAGACCGGTCTGAAGTCGATCGACGCGATGGTGCCGATCGGCCGTGGCCAGCGTGAGCTGATCATCGGCGACCGTCAGTGCGGCAAGACCGCAGTCGCAGTCGACGCGATCATCAACCAGAAGGGCAAGAATCTCGTCTGTATCTACGTCGCGATCGGCCAGAAGGCTTCGTCGATCATGAACGTGTTGCGCAAGCTGGAAGAAACTGGCGCGCTGGAGTACACGATCGTCGTGGCCGCTTCCGCTTCGGAATCGGCCGCGATGCAATACCTCGCGCCGTACGCCGGCTGCACGATGGGCGAATACTTCCGCGATCGCGGCCAGGACGCGCTGATCGTTTATGACGACTTGACCAAGCAGGCTTGGGCATACCGTCAGATCTCGCTGCTGCTGCGCCGCCCGCCGGGCCGTGAAGCTTACCCGGGTGACGTGTTCTATCTGCACTCGCGTCTGCTCGAGCGTGCTGCTCGCGTCTCGGAAGAGTACGTCGAGAAGTTCACCAATGGTGAAGTGAAGGGCAGGAGCGGTTCGCTGACGGCACTGCCGGTCATCGAAACGCAGGCAGGCGACGTGACCGCATTCGTTCCGACGAACGTGATCTCGATTACCGACGGCCAGATCTTCCTTGAAACCGACCTCTTCAACGCAGGTATCCGCCCGGCAATTAACGCTGGCGTGTCGGTGTCGCGTGTGGGTGGCGCGGCTCAAACGAAGGTCGTGAAGAAGCTGTCGGGCGGTATCCGTACCGACCTGGCGCAGTACCGCGAACTCGCTGCGTTCGCGCAGTTCGCATCGGACCTCGACGAAGCGACCCGCAAGCAGCTCGAGCGCGGCCGCCGCGTGACGGAACTGCTGAAGCAGCCGCAGTATCAGCCGCTGCAAGTGTGGGAACTGGCTGTGTCGCTGTTCGCGGCGAACAACGGCTATCTCGACGACCTCGAAGTTGCTCAAGTCCTGCCGTTCGAAAAGGGCTTGCGCGACCACCTGAAGTCGAGCCATGCTGACCTGGTCAAGCGTATCGAAGATACCAAGGAACTCTCGAAGGACGACGAAGGCCTGCTGCACACGGCCGTCAAAGACTTCAAGAAGTCCGGCGCTTATTGATCCGCGAGTGATCCGCAAGGCATAAACGGACCTTGAAGCGGCGCGGGCCGCATGCGAATGCTCCCGCGCTACTTCGGCCGCATTGCATGGGACCCGAGTAAGCGCTAAAGCGCTAACTCGGGCCGACAAAGGAGCAAGCAATGGCTGGAATGAAGGAAATTCGCGGCAAGATCAAGAGCGTGCAAAACACGCGCAAGATCACGAAAGCGATGGAGATGGTGGCCGCCTCCAAGATGCGCCGCGCTCAGGAGCGCATGCGCGCTGCTCGCCCGTATGCCGACAAGGTCCGCGATATCGCCGCGCACATGAGCCGTGCGAACCCGGAGTATCGTCACCCGTTCATGGTGTCGAACGAAGGCGCGAAGGCGGCCGGCATCATCCTCGTCACGACCGATAAAGGTCTGTGCGGCGGGATGAACACCAACGTGCTGCGTGCGTCGCTGCAGAAGTTCAAGGAACTGGAAGGCCAGGGCAAGACGATCGAGGCAACCGCGATCGGCAGCAAGGGCCTGGGCTTCCTGAACCGACTGCAGGCGAAAGTCGTGTCGAACGTCGTGCAACTGGGCGATACGCCGCATCTGGAAAAACTGATCGGCGCTGTGAAGGTGCAGCTCGACCTGTACTCGGAAGGGAAGATTTCGGCGGTGTACCTCGCGTACACGCGCTTCGTCAACACGATGAAGCAGGAGCCGGTGATCGAGCAACTGCTGCCATTGTCGGCGGACCAGTTCGAGCGCACGGAAGAAGACGGTACGACGCCGAGCACGCAGTGGGACTACATCTACGAGCCGGATGCGCAGGCAGTGGTGGACGAACTGCTGGTGCGTTATGTCGAAGCGCTGGTCTATCAGGCCGTCGCGGAAAACATGGCATCGGAGCAGTCGGCCCGCATGGTCGCGATGAAAGCCGCTTCGGACAACGCGAAGACGGTCATCAACGATCTGCAGCTCGTCTACAACAAGAGCCGTCAGGCCGCGATCACGAAAGAACTGTCGGAAATCGTCGGTGGAGCGGCGGCCGTCTGACCCCGGTCCGGCAGGTCGTTGCGTGTGCGCCCGAGCGGCGCGCCCATCGGAGAAACTGCGCCTTTGCGCGAGTGAAGAATTGAGTATCTAAAGGAAAAGCGATGAGTACTACTGCTTTGGTAGAAGGCAAGATCGTACAGTGCATCGGCGCGGTGATCGACGTGGAATTTCCGCGTGAAACCATGCCGAAGATCTACGACGCGCTCATTCTGGAAGGTTCGGAACTGACGCTCGAAGTCCAGCAGCAGCTGGGCGACGGCGTGGTCCGTACCATCTGTCTGGGTGCTTCGGATGGTCTGCGCCGCGGCACGATCGTCAAGAACACGGGCAACCCGATCAGCGTGCCGGTCGGCAAGCCGACCCTCGGCCGTATCATGGACGTGCTTGGCCGTCCGATCGACGAAGCCGGCCCGATCTCGAGCGAAACCACGCGTGCGATCCACCAGAAGGCTCCGGCGTTCGACCAACTGTCGCCGTCGACCGAGCTGCTCGAAACCGGCATCAAGGTTATCGACCTGATCTGCCCGTTCGCGAAGGGCGGTAAGGTGGGTCTGTTCGGTGGCGCCGGCGTGGGCAAGACCGTGAACATGATGGAACTGATCAACAACATCGCGAAGGAACACGGCGGCTACTCCGTGTTCGCCGGTGTGGGCGAGCGTACCCGCGAAGGGAACGACTTCTATCATGAAATGAAGGACTCGAACGTTCTCGACAAGGTCGCGCTGGTGTACGGCCAGATGAACGAGCCGCCGGGCAACCGTCTGCGCGTCGCGCTGACCGGCCTGACGATGGCCGAGCACTTCCGTGACGAAGGCCTCGACGTGCTGTTCTTCGTCGACAACATCTACCGTTTCACGCTGGCCGGTACCGAAGTGTCGGCACTGCTCGGCCGTATGCCGTCGGCAGTGGGCTATCAGCCGACGCTGGCTGAAGAAATGGGTAAGTTGCAGGAGCGTATTACGTCGACCAAGACTGGCTCGATCACATCGGTGCAGGCCGTGTACGTCCCTGCAGACGACTTGACCGACCCGTCGCCGGCTACGACCTTCGGCCACCTCGACGCAACCGTCGTGCTGTCGCGTGACATCGCTTCGCTCGGTATCTACCCCGCGGTGGACCCGCTCGATTCGACCTCGCGTCAGATCGACCCGCACGTGATCGGCGAAGAGCACTACTCGATCACGCGCGGCGTGCAGCAAACGCTGCAGCGCTACAAGGAACTGCGCGACATTATCGCGATTCTGGGCATGGACGAACTCGCGCCGGAAGACAAGCTTTCCGTCGCGCGCGCTCGCAAGATTCAGCGTTTCCTGTCGCAGCCGTTCCACGTCGCTGAAGTGTTCACGGGTTCGCCGGGCAAGTACGTGCCGCTGAAGGAAACGATCCGTGGCTTCAAGATGATCGTCGAAGGCGAGTGCGACCACCTGCCGGAGCAAGCGTTCTACATGGTCGGCACGATCGACGAAGCCTTCGAAAAAGCCAAGAAGATCCAGTAAAGGTCGGGTGTAACGAAGCGGGCGCCGACCTCGCGCATCACGGCTGCCAAAACGGTAGTGTTGCGCCAAGCCAGCGTCTCTGATTACGCTCAACCCGCCTTGCATGGGACGGGAGTCAGCACTCAAGCGCTAACTCTCGTCGACAGGAGTCGACACATATGGCAACCATTAAAGTAGACGTCGTCAGCGCGGAAGAGGAAATCTTCTCGGGCCAGGCGAAGTTCGTCGCGCTGCCAGGCGAAGCGGGTGAACTCGGCATTCTGCCGGGCCACACGCCGCTCATCACGCGGATCCGTCCGGGTGCGGTGCGCATCGAAGTTGAAAACGGCGAAGAAGAGTTTGTGTTCGTCGCCGGCGGCATCCTCGAAGTCCAACCGGGTGCAGTGACGGTTCTCGCCGACACCGCGATCCGCGGCAAGGATCTCGACGAAGCCAAGGCCGAAGACGCACGCAAGCGTGCGGAAGAGGCGCTGCAGAACACGGGCTCGAACCTCGAGTACGCGACCGCACAGGCGGAACTCGCGTACGCGACGGCGCAACTCGCGGCAATCCAGCGTTTGCGCAAGCTGCGCGGCCAGCACTAAAGCAGCACGTAGTGGAAGAAAGCAGCCTGCGCGGCTGCTTTTTTTTGATAGCCAGTTGACGTTTACGTAAAGGTCGGCAAAATCCACGAGGTTGGAGAAACGGACGGTCACCGCTCGCCGCGGTCGATGCGACGCGGTGCGGGTAAGACTTGATGCCGGCCGGATACGCGCCGGTGCACAATCGATTTCAAATTCATTTCAATCGAGCGCGCTTGCGCTCACGGAGACAACACCATGGCAACGCATAGCTCGGGAGAAGGTGCGCTCATCGAACCCGCGGATGGACTGTCGTATGTGCGCGGGTCGACTGAAAATCCGTTGAGCGAAGCGACCGTCGGCGAGCTTCTGCGCGACACCGCGGCGCGCTTTCCCGACCGGCCGGCCGTGGTGTTTCGGGAGCAGCGCATCCGCTGGACGTGGAGCGAATTCGCGCAGGAAGTGGATGTGCTTGCGTCCGGGCTGCTTGCACTCGGCATCGCGAAGGGCGATCGCGTCGGCATCTGGTCGCCGAACCGCGTCGAGTGGCTGCTGACGCAGTTCGCGACCGCGCGTATCGGCGCGATCCTCGTCAACATCAATCCTGCCTACCGGCTCGCGGAGCTCGAATACGCGCTGAACAAGGCCGGTTGCAAGACGATCATCACCGCCGAGCGCTTCAAGACGTCGATGTACCTCGAGATGCTGCAGGAACTCGCGCCCGAATTGGCGACGCAGCCGCCGGGTGAACTGCATGCCGCGCGGCTGCCGGAACTGCGCTACGTGATCCGCATGTGCGACACGGAGACGCCAGGCATGCTGAGCTTTTCCGACGTGATCGAGCGTGGCCGTGCGTCGTTCGACGCCACTCGGCTCGATGCGATCGGCGCGACGCTGTCGTGCCGGGAGCCGATCAACATCCAGTTCACGAGCGGCACGACGGGCAATCCGAAGGGCGCGACGCTGACGCATCGCAACGTCGTGAACAACGCGCGCTATATCGCGATGGCGATGCGGCTCAGCGAGCAGGACGGCCTGTGCATTCCAGTGCCGCTGTACCACTGCTTCGGGATGGTGCTGGCGGTGCTAGCGTGCGTGTCGGTCGGGGCGAACATGGTGTTTCCGGGCGAGGGCTTCGATCCGGCCGCGACACTCACCGCGACCGCGGAGGAAAAATGCACCGCGCTGCACGGCGTCCCGACGATGTTCATCGCAGAACTCGACCATCCGAGCTTCCCCTCGTACGACTTCTCGCGGCTGCGCACCGGCATCATGGCGGGCTCGCCGTGCCCGATCGAGACGATGAAGAAGGTCGTCTCGAAGATGCACCTGAGCGAGATCACGATCGCCTACGGCATGACGGAAACCAGCCCAGTCTCGTTCCAGAGCTCGACGACCGATCCGCTCGACAAGCGTACGACGACAGTCGGGCGCATCCAGCCGCATCTCGAAGTGAAAATTGTCGATCCGCTCGGCAATATCATGCCGGTCGGCGAAACGGGCGAGCTATGCACGCGCGGCTACTCGGTGATGCTCGGTTACTGGGGGGACGACGCGAAGACGCACGAGAGTATCGTCGACGGCTGGATGCATACGGGCGACCTGGCGACGCTCGACGCCGAAGGCTATTGCAACATCGTAGGCCGGCTGAAGGACATGCTGATTCGCGGCGGCGAAAACATCTATCCGCGCGAGATCGAGGAGTTTCTGTTCCGTCACCCGAAGATCCAGAGCGTGCAGGTGTTCGGCGTGCCCGATACCAGGTATGGCGAAGAAGTTTGCGCGTGGATCGTGCTGCGGACCGGCGAACAGGCGACGGCAGAAGAAATCCAGCAGTTCTGCCAGGGACAGATTGCGCATTACAAGGTGCCGCGATATATCCGCTTCGTCGATGAACTGCCGATGACCGTGACCGGCAAGGTGCAAAAATTCGTGATGCGCGAACGGATGATCGGCGAGTTGAAACTCAGAGAGGACAAGACGGCATGACGCCGCCGCAGCACGCTGCGCAGCCAAATATGCCAAATAGGTACGGTAGAACAGGAGTTGCGCGGCGAGGATTCGTCGCGCGCAAACGTTTGAGCAGGCGAAAAAAAAGCGGGCCTGGAGCCCGCTAAAAACCACACGCTACGGGGTTAGCGCGAGGAGACCAAAGATGGGACGGTTATCACGACGCCCCTGCGTCGATGACGGCCCCAGCAGGGATGCCCCTTTACAGGGCTTCGGCAAGCGCCGACCGGCAAGTGCATCGTATCCGCTCACACCACGCACACAGCCACATCCGTGTTGAAACCGTTGAGGGCATTGTGGGCGAATTACCCTAGGAACGCGGTAACAAAGTGTTTCAGGTTGTAACGCCCGCCAGATAAGGCGCTGCGGGATTTATTGCCAAAATGAAACCTTTAAAACGTAGTTATTACCGATGACTACGCCGCAATTTAATACGCATGATTGATGCCATTCATGACGCCTGGTGCAGCAGAAATTGGGTCACTCATCAGCGTGAAATGGTTGCGTCTGCAGCTTTCGAGCGACGAATTTCCTGCGGAACCAGCGCTGTGACCCTGCCCCGAAATACATCGCAATTCGATGAAAAACCTGTGATGCAATGCAGCAAAGCGAATCCGCTTGTGCGGCGTATTGGAAAGGGGCGCATCGCTGCACCTTGGACCTGACCCGGACAGTTATACGACCCGACGACGTCGCCCTTCGTTACATCATCGCCGGCACCCAAATCTCCAGGCGCGCGCAGGCCGCCCTCGCAATCAGTCAGCAGCTGACGCCCTCCAACGGACACGGTCGGCTTACTTCAACCACTTGTCCGAGATAGTCTGATACTCGCCGGTCGCTCGAGCGAGATGCAGCCACTGATCGACGTATTGCTGGAACGCGATATCCCCGCGCGGTAGCAACCAGGCCTTCTCGCCGTACTGGAACGGCTTGTCCGGATGCACCGAGCAGAGGCCGGGATTGAGTTTCTGCTGCAGCAGCGTTTCCGACGCATCCGTCACCATCACGTCCGCCTTGCCCGCGAGGATCTGCTTGAAGATCGTCACGTTGTCCGGATAAACGGTCACGTTTGCGTGCGTGAAGTATTGCTTCGCGAACTTCTCGTTGGTGCCCCCCGGATTGACGATCACACGTGTGGACGGTTGATCGATCTGCGCGACCGTCTGATATTTGTTGACGTCGTCGCAACGGACGATCGGCGTTTTGCCGTCGATCATGTAAGCCTGTGTGAAGAACGCATGCTTCTGGCGCTCGAGCGTCGGCGACACACCGCCAATGCCGATGTCGCACTTTGCGACGAAGTCGTTCATCAGGTTCGACCACGACGTCTTGACGAACTCGACCTTCACGCCGAGCGACTTCGCGAGCGATTCAGCCATGTCGATATCGATGCCCTCGAACTGGCCATCGCCCCTGTAGAACGAATACGGCTTGTAGTCGCCGGTAGTGCAAGCGCGCAGCGTGCCGCGGCTGATGATGTCGTCGAGCCTGGACGGCGCGGGCGCGGCGTTTTGCGCGCTGGCTACGCCGACGTGCATCAGGACGCCGGCGAGCGCGCCGAGCATTGCGAGTGCTGCCTTCTTCATCGAGTCTCCTGGTGGTGTGTAGTGTGCAATTCATCGGTAAAGCTGTCGGATAGTAGCTTGGCAGCGCGGGCTTGAACATCGGCCGTTCAGCCAGGGCGACCCGGGCAGCGGAAGACATCGACCCTGACCCGTGCGGGCAGTGGCGCGCGGTAGTTGATCGAGGTGCGTCCGAGCTGCTTTCCGCCCGCTTACCACGACGCGCCGCCGCAACATTCATTACCCCGCGACGCGCGATGTCCGGAGCCGCCTCCGGTAAAATGCTCATTTGCCCTCAGCTCTTCAGTCGCACGCAACGTGGCCCATCAACTCCTGAACGACACTTTTCTGCGCGCGCTGCTGCGCCAGCCCACCGACTACACGCCGATCTGGCTGATGCGGCAGGCTGGCCGCTATCTGCCGGAATACAACGCCACGCGCGGCCGCGCGGGCAGTTTCCTCGGTCTCGCGAAGAACCCGGCTTTCGCGACGGAAGTCACCTTGCAGCCCCTCGATCGCTATCCGCTCGACGCCGCAATCCTGTTCTCCGACATCCTGACCGTGCCCGACGCGATGGGCCTCGGTCTCGAGTTCGTCAACGGCGAAGGGCCGAGATTTGCCCGTCCGGTGCGCACCGAAGACGACGTCGTGCGCCTGGCGGTGCCCGACATCGACGCGACACTGCGCTATGTGACCGACGCCGTGCGTGAAATCCGCTCGGCGCTGAAGGACGCGCAAGGCCGCCAGCGCGTGCCTCTGATCGGCTTCTCAGGCAGCCCGTGGACGCTCGCGTGCTACATGGTGGAAGGCGGTGGCTCGGCGGACTTTCGCACCGTCAAATCAATGCTGTACGCGCGTCCCGATCTGCTGCAGCGGATTCTCGAGGTCAACGCGCGCTCGGTCGCGGCATATCTGAACGCGCAGATCGAAGCTGGCGCGCAAGCGGTGATGATTTTCGACACATGGGGCGGAGCGCTCGCCGATGGCATCTATCAGCGCTTTTCGCTGCGCTACATCGAGCAGGTGGTCAGCCAGCTGAAGCGCGAACACGACGGCGAAAAAGTGCCCGTCATCGCGTTCACGAAGGGGGGCGGCCTGTGGCTCGACGACATCGCCGCGAGCGGCGTCGACGCGGTGGGCCTCGACTGGACAGTGAACCTCGGCAAGGCGCGCGAACGTGTCGGTGGCAAGGTGGCGCTTCAGGGCAACATCGATCCGTCGGTGCTGTTTGCGCCGCCTGCCGCGATCCGCATGGAAGCGCGCGCGGTGCTCGACAGTTTCGGCAACCATCCCGGCCACGTTTTCAATCTGGGTCACGGCATTTCACAGTTCACGCCGCCAGAGCATGTTGCTGAACTGGTCGACGAAGTACATCGTCACAGCCGCGCTATTCGTAGTGGCGCACATACGCCCGCATGAGTGTGTAATCATTACCGTTTCTTGTTGCACCGCAGCGAATTGGGCTCTCGCCCTAAGGACCGCAGCTCCGCGAATAGGCCGCCAGATGGTGGTCTTACGAAAGTCAAGAGCTGACTTATGCACACTTCGCACGCTGCGGCGCGGTAGAGACTTTAATCGTGCCCCGACCCTTGCACATACTCGGCGCATTTGATCTGAGCCTTGTCCGGCAAGGGTTTGCGGGGCGCGTGACGAAATGTGCGGAATCCCACACAAGGCCGTCGCGGCGCCGTTTGCGGCCCATCGAAGCGAAGTTCTCAACAAAGTTATCCACAGGGCCGCGAGCCGAGCGCAATTGTTCAGTCGAATCCAAAACTTAGCGGTGAAATTAAGGTTTTACTTTAACTTCGACGGCTTCGCGTCCCATGCGACCCACCCCGCGCCGCGAGTTGGCCTCGTGCCGGCTCATCCTCAGCGCCACGCCGAGTGAACGAAATGTTCGTCCGCGTCGCGCTCGACCATCCGCTGCCGACCCTGTTCGACTACCGCTGCGACATCTCCGGGGCGGCTGTCGTAGGCACGCTCGTCAGCGTTCCGTTTGGCAAGCGGCACGTGGTGGGGCTCATTTGCGAAGTGACCGCTCACAGCGACGTGCCGGCCGAGCGCCTGCGTGATGTGGATCAGGTCTGCACGGCGTGTCCGCCGGTGTCGACACATTGGCTCGCGCTTGCCGCATTCGCCGCGGACTACTATCAGCGCGGTCTCGGCGAAGTGGCGCTGCCGGGGCTGCCGCAGGCGCTGCGCGACGCGTCGCGCTGGTCGCGGCTGTTCGCCCCGGAAGAGCGCTATCGGTTGACGGCCGAGGGCCGCACGGTATTGCCTGACGCCTTGCCGGCCCGCGCGACCGCGCTCCGAGCGCTCGCGCAAGCGCTCGCTCGAGCCGACTTCCTCCTCGCTGCCGACGCCCGCGCGCTGCATCCGAAGGCGCTGGCGACACTCGACACATGGCAGACGGCAGGCTGGGTCACGCTCGATGTGATCGACGCCGCCACGGTGCCCGCCGCCGCGTCGCTGCCGAACATGCCCGCGCCTGCCCTGCCAACCCTCACCGACGAACAGGCGAGTGCCGTCGAAGCGATCCGCGACGCCCACGGCTTCGCGCCGTTCCTGCTGCACGGGGTGACGGGCAGCGGCAAGACCGAGGTGTATCTGCGCGCGCTCGCCGCGATTCTGGCCGGCAAGCCCGACGCGCAAGCGCTCGTGCTGGTACCGGAAATCAACCTGACGCCGCAGTTCGAGGCGGCGTTCCGCGCCCGCTTCGCCGCGCTCGACGCCAGCGCGATCGTCACGCTGCATAGCGGCCTCGCCGAAGGCGAGCGCGCCCGCAACTGGTTCGCCGCGCACACCGGCCGCGCGCGCATCGTGCTCGGCACGCGGCTCGCGGTGCTCGCGTCGCTGCCGCGGCTGGCGATCATCGTCGTCGACGAGGAGCACGATCCGGCCTACAAGCAGCAGGAAGGCTTGCGCTATTCGGCGCGCGATCTCGCGATCTATCGGGCGAAGCAACTCGGCGTGCCGGTCGTGCTTGGCTCGGCGACGCCGTCGCTCGAGAGCTGGTGGCAGGCAGATCAGGGCCGCTACGAGCGGCTCACGCTGTCGCGCCGCGCCGTCGCCGAGGCCGCACTGCCGAGCGTGCGTCTCATCGATCTCGAAGACGAGCGCCGGCGCGGGCGGGCATCGATCGAAGGTTTGTCGGGCCCGTTGATCGCCGCGATAAAGGCGCGGCTCGAACGCGGCGAGCAGAGCCTCGTGTTCCTCAACCGCCGTGGCTACGCGCCGCAACTCGCCTGCGACGCGTGCGGCTGGGTGGCCGGTTGTCCGCGCTGCAGCGCCTACGTCGTGCTGCACAAGCCCGAGCGCGCGCTGCGCTGCCATCACTGCGGCTGGGAGTCTCGTATCCCGCGTTCGTGCCCGGAGTGTGGCAACGTCGATATCGCACCGCTCGGGCGCGGCACGCAGCGCGTCGAGGAAACGCTTGCGAGCGCGGTGCCGGGCGCCCGTGTGCTGCGTATCGATGCCGACAGCACGCGCCGCAAGGGCAGCGCGCAGGCGTTGTTCTCGGACGTGCACGCGGGCGAGGTCGATATTCTGGTCGGCACGCAGATGATCGCGAAGGGACACGATTTCCAGCGCGTGTCATTGGTTGGCGTGCTGAACGCCGATACCGCGCTGTTTTCGCATGATTTCCGCGCGAGCGAGCGCCTGTTCGCGCAGCTGATGCAGGTGAGCGGCCGCGCGGGCCGCGCCGGTCTGCCGGGCGAAGTGCTGGTGCAGACGCGCTATCCGCGTCACGCGCTGTATCACGCGCTGTGCCGTCATGACTACGTCGGCTTCGCCAATGCGACGCTCGCCGAGCGACGCGACGCGCACCTGCCGCCGTTCGTCTACCAGGCGCTGTTGCGCGCCGAAGGCCGCACGCTCGAAGCGGCGCTCGCGTTTCTGCAGCAGGCCGCCGCCGAACTTGCGCGGATTCCTGCCGCCGGGCGCGTCACCGTCTACGACGCAGTGCCGCTCACGATCGTCAAGGTGATGCACGTGCATCGCGCGCAACTGCTGATCGAAAGCGCATCGCGCGCGGCGCTGCAGGCTACGCTGCGCGCGTGGCAGCCACTGTTGCGCGCGCTCAAGGGCGTGCTGCGCTGGAACCTCGAAGTCGATCCGCTCGACATCTGACGCCACGGGCCAGATGACGCCCGCCATACTTCTTTGAGTCATATCCATAGAGCGAATGATCGTTTCGCTTTGCGATCCCGCTCGCCTATAGTCGCCAAATTGGCGCATTTTGGGGCTAAACGACAATAACTTCGCGCCGATGCCACTCAACTTTCGCGGGGCATGTGCAATGAGCGACACCCATCACACCGTGCCGGAGGGCGCCGCGCCGGGTCAGCGGCAAGGTACACAAGACGCGCAAACCGCACGAGGCAGCGGCTTTTCGCTGACCGAAGACTGGCTCGCCGCGGGCGTCGGCCTGCTCGTGATCGTGATCGCGTGGGCGCTGTTCGCGTCGGGCAGCAGCATCAAGTGGCTCGCGGTCGCGCCGGCCAAATGGTCGAGCGTCGCGCAGGCCGCGCAGGACATCGGCAAGCATCTACCCAACTACTTCGCGCTATTCGCGACATTCGCGGTGCTGTTCGGCGCGAGCGTCGCCCTGCTCCGGCAGCGCGTCGGCGCGTTTCTCGCCGCCTTCATCGTGGTGTTCGTCGCTTCCGCGCTGATTCTGACGCTCGGCGCATGGGTCGACGCGTCCAGGTACAACCTCGAGCCGCCGCTCGTCGCGCTCGCGCTCGGGCTGCTCGTGTCGAACCTGTTCACGCTGCCGGAGTGGCTCGCGGCCGGGCTGCGCGTCGAGTTTTACATCAAGGTCGGTATCGTGCTGCTCGGCGCGACGCTGCCGTTCACGCTGCTCGTGTGGGCCGGTCCGGTCGCGGTCGTCCAGGCGAGTATCGTGTCATTGGTGACGTTCTTCGTGATCTTTCTCGTCGCGCGAGCATTCGGACTCGATCGACGCTTTGCCGCCGTGCTCGGTGTCGGCGGCGCGGTGTGCGGCGTGTCGGCAGCGATCGCGATTGCCGGCGCGGTACGGGCGAAACGCGAGCAGGCGTCGGTCGCGATCACGCTGGTCGTGCTGTGGGCGATCGTGATGATCTTCGTGCTGCCGTTCGCGTCGCGCTCGCTCGGACTGCCGACGGCCGTCGCCGGCGCCTGGATCGGCACCTCCGAATTCGCCGACGCCGCGGGCATCGCCGCTGCCCAGGCCTACGGCGATTTCGCGCGCCACGCGGGCGGCGCGATCGCCGGCGCGCCGGAAGCGTCGTTGCAGGCCTTCACGCTGATGAAGGTGGTCGGCCGCGACATCTGGATCGGCATCTGGGCGTTCGTGCTCGCAATCGTCGCGACGACGCGCTGGGAAGCGCAGGACAGCGGCGTCGCCGCGCGCGCGAATGCCGGTGAGATCTGGGCGCGTTTCCCGAAGTTCGTGATCGGCTTCGTGATCGCGTCGGCGTTGGTCACGTGGATCGCGAGCCATTATTCACTCGCCGATTACCGTAAGGTCGTCACGCCGGAGTTCGTCGCGCCGATCACGGTGCTGCGCACGTGGGCGTTCACCTTCTGCTTCCTGAGCATCGGTCTGACGACGCGCTTCCGCTCGCTTGCCGCGACCGGTCTGAAGCCGTTCCTCGCGTTCACAGCGGGCGTGGTGGTCAATATCGCGATCGGTTACGCGCTGTCCGCACACGTGTTCGCGTCGTACTGGAACAGCCTCGGATAACGCCGTGAAGATTTCGATGGATCGTGGCGCCGGCGCTGCGCCATACATAGGCGCCGTAGAGCGCAGCAGCGCGGCGGACGCGCCCTGCTGCGCCGCATGCCGGCATCGCGTGAGCGAACGGGATGCGCTCGAGCGGCGTATCCCAGGGCTTGCCGTGTTCAGTTCAGGGTTCGGCGCGAGCGTCGCCGATAGCCGACTGTGTGGTCTGCATGACCAGTTGGTATCGCCCGGCGATGTCTGTGCGCGGTTCGAGCCGGTTGCGCCGTCGCTCGGGCCGCGCTGATCCAACAAGCAATCTTCAGGCGCAAATCCCCGCGCCAAGCCAGTCGCGAATCCCCACACTCGCGCGCATCCGGCTTCATGAGCCGTTGCGCGCCCTCTCCTGATCTCAGTCGTTCAGCGCGTTTCGCGTATTGCCCGCCGATCCACGCGAGGCCGCGCTCGCACGCTTGCGCTCCTCTTCGCGCCGATTCGAGCCCCTTGTCGCGCCTCGAATGAAAAACACCGCACAGGTCGCGCACATCGCCCAGATGCCCAGTATTACCAGCCACTTTTCCATTACACCAACCCTCGAGAACCCCGTTTATGTTTTCTGCGTGCCCTGAAACCGACGTTTCGGGCCGTCCGTCTTCGTGCTTCTGTATATCGGCGCGCGAAGTCGTTTGATAAGGCTTATTTCAAAAAGAATCACGCCAGGGAAAGTACCGATCGAAAACACCCCGGTTCGACTGTCGGTCACCGCCCGGAAACCCGTGTTCCATAAGGCTTCCGACGGGGTGCAACCAACCTGCCGATTTGGTTGCACCTTTTTATTTGGAGGCGTACGATTCGCCCAACTTTTAGTCTTTCGCCTGGCTCGCGCCCGGTATCAGAGAAGGAAACATGGCTAGCACCACTCTTGGCGTCAAGGTCGACGACCTCCTGCGTTCCCGGCTCAAAGATGCCGCCACCCGCCTCGAGCGCACCCCGCACTGGTTGATCAAGCAGGCGATTTTCGCCTACCTCGAAAAGATCGAGCACGGCCAGTTGCCGCCCGAACTGTCAGGCGCAACCGGCACGGCCGATCTCGCCGACGGCGCGGCGGTCGAGAACGAGGAAGACGGCGCGTCCCATCCGTTCCTCGATTTTGCGCAGAACGTGCAACCGCAGTCGGTGCTGCGCGCGGCGATCACCGCCGCGTATCGCCGCCCTGAACCCGAGTGCGTGCCGTTCCTGCTCGGCCAGGCGCGTCTGCCGGCCAACCTCGCCGGCGACGTGCAGGCGATGGCCGGCAAGCTCGTCGAAACGCTGCGCTCGAAGAGCAAGGGCGGCGGCGTGGAAGGGCTGATCCACGAATTTTCGCTGTCGAGCCAGGAAGGCGTCGCGCTGATGTGCCTCGCCGAGGCGCTGCTGCGCATTCCCGACCGCGCGACCCGCGACGCGCTGATCCGCGACAAGATCAGCAAGGGCGATTGGAAATCGCACGTCGGCCAGGCGCCGTCGCTGTTCGTCAACGCGGCGACCTGGGGTCTGATGATCACCGGCAAGCTGGTGACGACCAATAGCGAGACGAGCCTGTCGTCGGCGCTCACGCGCCTGATCGGCAAGGGCGGCGAGCCGCTGATCCGCAAGGGCGTCGACATGGCAATGCGCCTGATGGGCGAGCAGTTCGTGACCGGCGAGAACATTTCCGAAGCGCTCGCGAACAGCCGCAAGTACGAGGCGCGCGGTTTCCGCTATTCATACGACATGCTCGGCGAAGCGGCCACCACCGAGGCCGACGCGCAGCGCTACTACGCGTCGTACGAGCAGGCGATCCACGCGATCGGCAAGGCCGCGGGCGGCCGCGGCATCTACGAAGGCCCCGGCATCTCGATCAAGCTGTCGGCGCTGCATCCGCGCTACTCGCGCGCGCAGCAGGAACGCACGATGAGCGAGCTGCTGCCGCGCGTGCGTTCGCTCGCGATCCTTGCGCGCCGCTACGACATCGGCCTCAATATCGACGCCGAAGAAGCCGACCGCCTCGAACTCTCGCTCGACCTGCTCGAAGCGCTGTGCTTCGATCCGGAGCTGCAAGGCTGGAACGGCATCGGCTTCGTCGTGCAGGCGTATCAGAAGCGCTGCCCGTTCGTGATCGACTACCTGATCGATCTGGCGCGCCGCAGCCGTCACCGTGTCATGGTGCGGCTCGTGAAGGGCGCGTACTGGGATACGGAAATCAAGCGCGCGCAGGTTGACGGCCTCGAAGGCTATCCGGTCTACACGCGCAAGGTCTACACCGACGTGTCGTACCTCGCCTGCGCGAAGAAACTGCTCGGCGCGCCCGATGCCGTCTATCCGCAGTTCGCGACGCACAACGCGCACACGCTGTCGGCGATCTATCAGCTCGCAGGCAACAACTACTACCCCGGCCAGTACGAGTTCCAGTGCCTGCACGGCATGGGCGAGCAGCTCTACGAAGAAGTCACCGGCCGCGACAAGCTGAACCGCCCGTGCCGCGTGTACGCACCGGTCGGTACGCATGAGACGCTGCTCGCGTACCTCGTGCGCCGGCTGCTCGAGAACGGCGCGAACACGTCGTTCGTGAACCGCATCGCCGACGAATCCGTCGCGATCAAGGACCTGGTCGCCGATCCGGTCGAGGAAGCGTCGAGGATCGTGCCGCTCGGCGCGCCGCACGCGCGCATTCCGCTGCCGCGCAACCTGTATGGCGCGCAACGGCTCAATTCGATGGGCTTCGATCTGTCGAACGAGCATCGGCTCGCGTCGCTGTCGTCGGCGCTGCTCGCGAGCGCGCATCATCCGTGGCGCGCCGCGCCGATGCTCGAAGACAACCAGATCGCGGTCGGCGCCGGGCGCGACGTGCGCAACCCGGCCGACCAGCGTGATCTCGTCGGCACGGTCGTCGAAGCGACGGCGGAGCACGTGAGCGCCGCGCTCGGCCATGCGGTGGCCGCCGCGCCGATCTGGCAGGCGACGCCGGTCGAGGCGCGCGCGGATTGCCTCGCGCGCGCCGCGGATCTGCTCGAAGCGCAGATGCACACGCTGATGGGCCTCGTGGTGCGCGAAGCGGGCAAATCGCTCGCCAACGCGGTCGCGGAAATCCGCGAAGCGATCGACTTCCTGCGCTACTACTCGACGCAGATCCGCGACGAGTTTTCGAACGACACGCATCGGCCGCTCGGTCCGGTGGTCTGTATCAGCCCGTGGAATTTCCCGCTGGCGATTTTCATGGGCCAGGTGGCCGCCGCGCTCGCGGCCGGCAACACGGTGCTCGCGAAACCGGCCGAGCAGACGCCGCTGATCGCAGCTCAAGCGGTGCGAATCCTGCGCGAAGCGGGCGTGCCGGCGGGCGCGGTGCAACTGCTGCCGGGCAATGGCGAGACGGTCGGAGCCGCGCTGGTCGCCGATCCGCGCACGCGTGCGGTGATGTTTACCGGCTCGACCGAAGTCGCGCGTCTGATCAACAAGACGCTGTCCGGCCGACTCGATCCGGATGGCAAGCCGATTCCGCTGATCGCCGAAACCGGCGGCCAGAACGCGATGATCGTCGACTCGTCGGCGCTCGCCGAGCAGGTCGTCGCCGACGTGCTGCAGTCGTCTTTCGACTCCGCCGGTCAACGGTGTTCGGCGTTGCGCGTTCTTTGTTTGCAGGACGATGTCGCGGACCGCACGCTCGAAATGCTGACGGGCGCGATGCGCGAGCTCGCGCTCGGCAACCCGGATCGGCTGTCGACCGACGTCGGCCCGGTGATCGACCTGGACGCGAAGCGCGGCATCGACGCCCACATCGCGGCGATGCGCGACAAGGGCCGCAAGGTCGAGCAACTGCCGCTGCCGGAGGGCGCGACGCAGGGTACTTTCGTGCCGCCGACGCTGATCGAGCTCGACAGCATCGACGAGCTGAAGCGCGAAGTGTTCGGTCCGGTGCTGCACGTGGTGCGCTATCGCCGCAGCCAGCTCGACAAGCTGCTCGAACAGATTCGCGCGACGGGTTACGGTTTGACGCTCGGCATCCACACGCGCATCGACGAAACGATCGCGCACGTGATCAGCCGCGCACACGTAGGCAACATCTACGTGAACCGCAACGTGATCGGCGCGGTGGTCGGGGTGCAGCCGTTCGGCGGCGAAGGACTGTCGGGTACGGGGCCGAAGGCCGGCGGTGCGTTATATCTGCAGCGTCTGCTCGCAACGCGTCCGGCTGGTTTGCCGAAGTCGCTCGCGCAGGCGCTGGTGGTCGAAGTACCGCAGGCGGCGCAGGCGGCAGAAAAGGGCGACAATCCGGCGGCCGCGCTGAGCGCGTTGCGCGACTGGCTGATCGCCGAGCGCGAGCCGCAGCTTGCCGCGCGTTGCGACGGCTATCTGTCGCATGTGCCGGCGGGCGCGACCGCGGTACTGTCGGGGCCGACCGGCGAGCGCAATACGTACACGCTGGGCCCGCGCGGCACGGTGCTGTGTATCGCGTCGACGGCGAGCGGCGCGCGCGTGCAGTTCGCGGCGGCGCTGGCTACGGGAAATCGTGCGTTGTTCGAGGGCGCGGCCGGTGAACAATTGGTTTCGCAATTGCCGGCGTCGCTGAAGGCCCACGCGAGCGTGAAGAAGAGCGCCGACGCGCCGTTCGACGCCGTGCTGTTCGAAGGCGACAGCGATGAGCTGCTTGCGCTCGTGAAGGAGGTCGCGAAGCGCGCGGGGCCGATCGTGTCGGTGCAGGGCGTCGCGGCCCGTGCGCTCGCGAGCGGCGACGAGGACTACGCGCTCGAGCGTCTGCTCACCGAGCGCTCGGTCAGCGTGAATACCGCGGCGGCAGGCGGCAATGCGAATTTGATGACGATCGGTTGAGCGAACCTCGGCGATTTATTCAATAGAAAGGAAGCGGCACGGCGACCCCGACACCGCTTCATCCACACCTGGTATCAAGGAGAAGCTATGCAATACAAAATGAAACAGCTGGCAGGCGCAGCTCTGGTTGCCGCCATGTCGCTGGCGGGGACGGCCAACGCTCAATCGACGGAAGACGTGAAGATCGGTTTCGCCGGTCCGATGACGGGCGCACAGGCGCACTATGGCAAGGACTTCCAGAACGGCATCACGCTCGCGGTCGAAGAGTTCAACGCGACGAAGCCGGTGATCGGCGGCAAGCCGGTTCGCATCGTGCTCGACTCGGCCGACGACCAGGCCGACCCGCGCACCGGCACGACGGTCGCGCAGAAGCTCGTGGATGACGGCATCAAGGGCATGCTGGGCCACTTCAACTCGGGCACGACGATTCCGGCCTCGCGCATCTACGCGAACGCGGGCATTCCGCAGATCGCGATGGCGACGGCGCCGGAATACACGCAGCAGGGCTTCAAGACCACCTTCCGCATGATGACGTCCGACACGCAGCAAGGCTCGGTCGCTGGCACGTTCGCGGTGAAGAACCTCGGCATGAAGAAAATCGCGATCGTCGACGATCGCACCGCTTACGGCCAGGGTCTTGCGGATCAGTTCGAGAAGGCTGCGAAGGCGGCAGGCGCGACGATCGTCGATCGCGAATACACGAACGACAAGGCCGTCGACTTCAAGTCGATCCTGACCAAGCTGAAGTCGTCGAACCCGGATCTGATCTATTACGGCGGCGCGGATTCGCAAGCCGCACCGATGGTCAAGCAGATGAAGCAGCTCGGCGTGAAGGCGCCGCTGATGGGCGGCGAAATGGTCCACACGCCGACCTTCATCAAGCTCGCCGGCGATGCGGCGAACGGCACGGTGGCTTCGCTCGCCGGTCTGCCGCTCGAAGAAATGCCGGGCGGCAAGGCATACGTCGAGAAGTACAAGGCGCGCTTCAACGAAGATGTGCAAACGTACTCGCCGTACGCGTTCGATGGCGCGATGGCGATGTTCACCGCGATGAAGAACGCGAACTCGACCGATCCTGCCAAGTACCTGCCGGTGCTCGCCAAGACGTCGAAGCCGGCCGTGACGTCGGCCAACCTCGCGTACGACGCGCGCGGCGATCTGAAGAACGGCGGTATCACGCTGTACAAGGTCGTCGATGGCAAGTGGACGACGCTGCAAAGCGTGGGCGGCAAGTAAGTTTTTTGCTGACTACGGTTGATAATAGAAAACCCCGCTCTGGCGGGGTTTTTTATGGGCCGCGCATTCGACACGCTGTCAGGCCACGTGGCGATTTTCACTGCCCGCGCATCTTCCTCCCCTGCTCACGAATCATCTCGAGCGTCGCCGCGGGCGTGCTCGCTTCCTGCGGCATGCGAATTTCGATCACGGCCGGCAGCTGCGATTCGATCGCGCGTTGCAACGCCGGCAGAAAATCCCCGGTACGTTCAACGGTTTCGCCATGCGCGCCGAACGATCGCGCGAATGCCGCGAAGTCCGGATTCGTGAGGCCGGTGCCATGCACGCGATGCGGATAGTGTCGCTCCTGATGCATGCGGATCGTCCCGAATTGGCTGTTGTTGACGACTATGAACAGCACGCGCAGGTCGTACTGCATCGCTGTCGCGAGCTCCTGCGCGGCCATCATGAAGCAGCCGTCGCCGGCGAGCGCGACCACCGCGCGCTGTGGATACAGCGACTTCGCCGCGAGCGCCGCCGGCACGCCGTAGCCCATCGCGCCGCTCGTCGGCGCGAGCTGAGAACGGAAGTGCCGATACGAGAAATGCCGATGCAGCCACGTCGCGTAATTGCCCGCGCCGTTCGTGAGGATCGCGTCGTCGGGCAAGTGGGCGCGTAACTGCTGGATCACTTCGCCCATCTGCACGTCGCCGGGAATTGGGCGCGGCTCGCGCCAATCCAGATACGCGCGATGCGCTTCCTCAGCGGCACCCGCCCAGGCGAGCCTGCCGGACGGCGACGGTTCCAGTTCCGCAAGCATCGCCGCAAGCTCAGGCATGCCCGAGACGATCGGCAGATCGGCCGCATATACGCGGCCCAGTTCTTCCGCGCCCTGATGCACGTGCACGAGCGTCTGCTTCGTCTTCGGGATGTCGAGCAGCGTGTAGCCGTTGGTCGTCGCTTCGCCGAGGCGCGGACCGAGCGCGAGCAGCAAGTCCGCGTCGCGAATGCGCTGAGCGAGCGCCGGATTGATGCCGAGACCGACGTCGCCCGCGTAGTTCGGATGCTCGTTGTCGAAGGTGTCCTGGAAGCGGAACGCGAGGCCAATCGGCAACTGCCAGTTTTCGATGAAACGCCGCAGGTCCGCGCATGCGGCCGCTGTCCAGCCGCTGCCGCCGGCGATCACCATCGGCCGTTGCGCGCCTTCGAGCAACTCGCGCAGCTTCGCGATCTGCGCGGCCGATGGCGACGCCGCCACGCGGTGATAAGCGGGTGCGCCAGGTACCGCGTCGCACGCATCGCTCAGCACGTCTTCGGGCAGCGCCAGCACGACCGGCCCGGGCCTCCCAGAGGTGGCCGTATGAAACGCATGGCTCAGATATTCGGGGATGCGCTTCGGGTCGTCGATCTGCGCGACCCACTTCGCCATCTGACCGAACATGCGCCGGTAGTCGATCTCCTGAAATGCCTCGCGATCGAGATGTTCGCGCGCGCACTGACCGATCAGCAGAATCATCGGCGTGGAGTCCTGAAACGCAGTGTGAACGCCGATCGACGCATGCGTCGCGCCCGGCCCGCGCGTGACGAGTGCGACACCCGGGCGGCCGGTCAACTTGCCGAGCGCTTCGGCCATGTTCGCGGCCGCGGCTTCGTGACGGCAGACGACTGTCTGGATGCGCCCGGTTTCGTCGTGCAGCGAATCGAGCACGGCGAGAAAGCTTTCGCCGGGGACGCAGAACACGCGCTCGACGCCGTGTGTGAGCAACGCCTCGACGACGAGGCGCGCGCCGGTCGTGCGTGCGGTATGGGAAGCGATAACGGAATTGGAAGCGGAATGGGAAGCGGGAGCATTCGGCAGCGACATTGCGAAGAAGCCTCCTGGCAGTGCGTGGGTGCGTTGGGATGGAGCCGCATCGGCGGAACGTGCAACAGCGGCCGATGGGCGCTTCGACAGCTTACGCCGAGCACGTGGGCGCTGTCATGGCGCAGCGCAACTGTTCGATCGGCGTGCGCGCAACGCGATTGCGCAAATGAAAACGCGAGCCGCAAGGCCCGCGCGTTTCCGATGCGATCGCACGCAATTGAATGCCGCGCTCAACGACTCAACACTCGACGATATTTACCGCGAGGCCGCCGCGCGACGTTTCCTTGTACTTGGTCTTCATGTCCGCGCCGGTTTCGCGCATCGTCTTGATCACCGAATCGAGCGACACGTAGTGGCTGCCGTCGCCGCGCAACGCCATGCGTGCGGCATTGACCGCCTTCACCGATGCCATCGCATTGCGCTCGATGCACGGAATCTGCACCATGCCGCCAACCGGATCGCAGGTGAGCCCGAGGTTGTGCTCCATGCCGATTTCCGCGGCGTTCTCGACCTGCTTCGGCGTGCCGCCCATCACGGCGGCCAGCGCGCCCGCGGCCATCGAGCATGCGACGCCGACTTCGCCCTGACAGCCCACCTCCGCACCGGAGATCGACGCATTCAGCTTGTACAGGATGCCGATCGCGGCGGCCGTCATCAGGAAGTCGATCACGCCCTGCTCGTTCGCGCCCGGCATGAAGCGCGTGTAGTAATGCAGCACCGCCGGAATGATGCCGGCCGCGCCATTGGTCGGCGCGGTGACGACGCGCCCGCCCGCCGCGTTCTCTTCGTTGACGGCGATCGCGTACAGGTTGATCCAGTCGACCATGGACAGCGGATCCTGCAACGCGCGCTCAGGGTTGCCCGTCAACGCGCGATACAGCTGCGGCGCGCGCCGCTTCACCTGGAAAGGTCCGGGCAAGTGACCATCGGCATCGGGATTGTTGATGCCGCATCCGCGCGCGACGCATGATTGCATCACGTCCCAGATCTTCAGCAGACCCGCGCGCGTCTCTTCCTCGCTGTGCCAGACGCGCTCGTTTTCCGACATCAACTGCGCGATGCTCTTGCCGCTTGCCGCACACAGCGCGAGCAATTCGTTGCCGGTACGGAACGAATACGGAAGCTGATCGACGGCGCTCAACACCTTCGTGTTCGGCGCGCCGGCCGTCACGACGAAGCCGCCGCCGACCGACAGATAGGTCGACTCGCGCAGCGTTGCCCCTTGCGCATCGAAGGCGAACAGCTTCAGGCCGTTCGGATGCTCGGGCAGCGCCTGACGATAAAACGCGATGTGCTCTTTCTGCACGAAGGGCACCTCGTGCGTGCCGAGCAGCGCGAGTTGGCGCGACGTGCGCACTGCTTCGAGCCGTTGCGCGATCGTCTCGGGATCGACGGTGTCGGGCGCGTCGCCCATCAGGCCCAGCATGACGCCGCGATCGGTGCCGTGTCCCTTGCCGGTCGCGCCGAGCGAGCCGTACAGCTCCGCCTTCACCGATGCGGTGGAAGCGAGCAGCCCGTCGCGCTCGAGTCCCTGGACGAACATCAGCGCCGCGCGCATCGGCCCGACCGTGTGCGAGCTCGACGGACCAATGCCGATTTTGAAGAGATCGAAGACGCTGACTGCCATGTACTGCTCCCTGCCTATAGATAAAGAGTTTAGCGCGCCGGCAGCGGCAAGCACACGGCGAGCCACGCGGGCGGCGTCGGTGCGAGCTGCAGCGCGACTGGCGTAAAGCGTCCATCGAGACGGGCCGCCAGGTGAAACAGTTCCGTCGCGTTCTTCGGATCCCACGGACCCGAATAGCCGGGCAAGCCGGCCTCGCGACGTTTTGCATCGAACGCGACGTTCGAATGCACGAATTCCTCATGCGTCTGACCGCCGGTAGCAAACGGCACGAGCCAATTCAGCGCGGCGAGCAGCGTCGCGCCGTTCGCGCCCTTCTCCTGCAGCCAGTTGCGGTTGTGGCGGCGCGCGGCGAGCGCGGCCGTCACCAGCGGTTGCAGATCGTAGGTCACGTAGTGCAGCGCATCGCGCTCGCCGAAGTCGATCGTCGAGCCGTCCGGGGCGATGTTGTCGCCGATATGCTCGACGAACAGCCGCTGCGCGGCGTTGATCATCTTGCGGTTGTCGAGCGTGAATGCCGCCATCGCGATCAGCTTGATGCGGTGGCTTTGCCAATTGTTGCGGAACGTGCCCGTGAGCGGCCGCGGCTGCGCGTCGATCTGCCCGATGTAGCCGTTCGCGAGCTTCGTCAGAAACGCCATCGCCGCGTTGCGCGTTTTGACGGGCAACGCGCTCGCGGTCATGTCGTACGCGAGGATCAGACCTTCGAAACGCGTTTCGTCGATCGGATTGAAGCTCGGCTGATAGGTCGTGACCCACGCGTACAGCAGACGGTCGACGAGCTTCAGGAAGCGGTCGTCGCTGGTCGCGCGCCACGCGAGCGCGGCGTCGCGCAGCAGGTCGAGATCCTTCTCCGCTTCGACGCTCTGATCGTAGATGCCCTCGTGCGGCAGCGTGCCCTCGGTGTGCAATTTGGCGAGCGCATGCGGCTGCTCGTTCAGATGTGCCTGCACGTTGGCGACGAGCGCCTTGACGCCGGGGTCGGCATTGGTGCGCTCGCTCGTTTGCAGCGCCGGCGCCGCGCAGAAATTCATCGCGGCCTGCGCCGCGCGCAGCGGCAGCAACGCGGCCGCTGCGGCCAACAGTACCGCGTAAGCGGGCCGCCACGGACGGACGCCTGCCGCCTCGGCCCGGCTTTGCATCAATCGCACCTTTCGCGCCATGCGAAACTCCTCGTTAGGCTGATTCGGTGTGTGATGTTAGCCGGTTGCGGCTTTCAACGACAGGACCGCGGGTGGACCGCTCGCGGACGCCGACGGACCTTCACAGCGCCGCGCATGACGTCTCGCCGACTCGCACTGCTTACTCGTAATCGGCGATCGGCACGCACGAGCAGAACAGGTTGCGATCGCCGTACACGTTGTCCGCGCGACCGACCGGCGGCCAATACTTGTTCGCGATCAGCGTCTTCAGCGGGTAGGCGGCGGTCTCGCGCGCATACGCGTGCTTCCAGTCGTCCGAGATCACGACCGCCGCCGTGTGCGGCGCGTGCTTCAGCGGATTGTCCTCGCGGTCCGCGCGGCCTTCCTCGACCGCGCGGATTTCCTCGCGGATCGCGATCATCGCCTCGATGAAGCGGTCGAGCTCTTCCTTCGACTCCGACTCGGTCGGTTCGACCATCAGCGTGCCCGGTACCGGGAAGCTCATCGTCGGCGCGTGGAAGCCATAGTCGGCGAGGCGCTTCGCGACGTCGTCGACGGTGATGCCGCTCGTGTCCTTGAGCGGACGCAGATCGAGAATGCACTCGTGTGCGACGAGGCCGCCGGGGCCCGAGTACAACACCGGATAGTGCGGCGCGAGCTTGTTGGCGACGTAGTTCGCATTGAGGATCGCGGTTTCGGTCGCGGCGGTCAGATTCTTCGCGCCCATCATCGCGATGTACATCCACGAGATCGGCAGGATCGACGCCGAGCCGTACGGCGCGGCCGACACCGCGCCGATGCCATCCTCCGAGCGCTGGTAGCCCGACGAAGTCTGGTTCGGCAGGAACTGCGCGAGATGCGCGCCGACCGCGACCGGACCGACGCCCGGTCCGCCGCCGCCGTGCGGAATGCAGAAGGTCTTGTGCAGGTTCAGATGCGAGACGTCGCCGCCGAACTGACCCGGCGCGCACAGGCCGACCATCGCGTTCATGTTCGCGCCGTCCACGTACACCTGGCCGCCGTGCGCATGCACGATCTCGCAGATTTCGCGGACGTTCTGCTCGAACACGCCGTGCGTCGACGGGTACGTGATCATGATCGCCGCGAGCTTATCGGCGTGCTGCGCGGCCTTCTTCTTCAGGTCTTCGATATCGACGTTGCCCTGCGCGTCGCATGCCACGACCACGACCTGCATGCCGGCCATTTGCGCCGACGCCGGGTTCGTGCCGTGCGCCGAAGCGGGAATCAGACAGACATCGCGATGCGCTTCGCCGCGCGACGCGTGATAGGCGTGGATGATCAAAAGACCCGCGTACTCGCCCTGCGAGCCCGCGTTCGGCTGCAGCGACACGGCCGCATAGCCGGTCGCGGCGACCAGCATCTCTTCGAGCTGATCGATCATCTCGCGGTAGCCGACGGTTTGTTCGGTCGGTGCGAACGGATGGATCTGGCCGAACTCGGGCCACGTGACCGGCAGCATTTCCGACGTCGCA
This sequence comes from Paraburkholderia sp. UCT31, assembly GCF_014397655.1. NCBI lineage: Bacteria > Pseudomonadati > Pseudomonadota > Betaproteobacteria > Burkholderiales > Burkholderiaceae > Paraburkholderia > Paraburkholderia sp. UCT31. Next base: position 92,059 of record NZ_VZQP01000008.1, on the reverse strand, counting down.
TTCAGCTTCATCGTGCAGGAGCCGAGCGGGATCATCGAGCGATCGAGCGCGAGGTCCCTGTCCGACAGGCTGCGCAGATAGCGCAGCATTTCCGTTTCCGAATGATGACGGTTGAACACGTGATGCGTCAGGTACGCGCTCGTGCGTTCGAGCGCGGCCGGCACCGACGCAGAGTTCGATGCGTTGAGCGCGGCGTCGAGCGCGTCGACTTGCGGCACGTCGCTCGTGAAGGCCGCTTGAGCGAACACCGCGAGCAGGTCGGCCAGATCGTGGCGCGTGGTGGTTTCGTCGATCGACAGGCCGACTTGCGTCGCGCTCACGTGGCGCAGGTTGATGCGCCTGGCCGTCGCCGCGTCGTGCAGCGCTTGCGTGCGTGCGCCGGTGTCGAACGTAAGCGTGTCGAAGAAAGTTTCGTTGACGAGCTTATAGCCAAGCTGCTTCGCGCCTTCGGCGAGCAGCGTGGCGATGCGATTGACGCGCAGTGCGATCGTCTTCAGGCCACGCGGGCCGTGATAGACCGCGTACATGCTCGCCATGATCGCGAGCAGCGCCTGCGCGGTGCACACGTTCGAGGTCGCCTTCTCGCGGCGGATGTGTTGCTCGCGCGTTTGCAGCGCGAGACGCAGCGCGGGGTTGCCTTGCGCGTCGACGGTTACGCCGACCAGACGTCCCGGCATTTGCCGCTTGAATTCGTCGCGCACCGCGAGGTACGCGGCATGCGGGCCGCCGAAGCCGACCGGCACGCCGAAACGCTGCGTATTGCCGACCGCGACGTCCGCGCCCCATTCGCCCGGCGGCGTAAGCAGCGTCAGCGCGAGCAGGTCGGCGGCGACGACGACATGGCCGCCCGCCGCGTGGATCGCTTCGGTCAGCGCGCGGTAGTCGCGCACGTCGCCGTTCACGCCCGGGTATTGCAGCAGCACGCCGAATGCGTTGGCGTCGGCGGCTTCAGCGGCCGGGCCGACTTTCACTTCGATGCCGACCGGCGTCGCGCGCGTCTTCACGACTTCGATGGTCTGCGGCAGCACGTCGTCGGCAACGAAGAACACGTTCGACTTCGGCTTGCCGACGCGTTGCAGCAGCGTCATCGCTTCGGCGGCGGCGGTCGCTTCGTCGAGCAGCGATGCGTTCGAGATCGCGAGGCCGGTCAGGTCGGTGACCATCTGCTGGAAGTTCAGGAGCGCTTCCAGACGGCCTTGGGAAATTTCAGGCTGGTACGGCGTGTACGCGGTGTACCAAGCCGGATTTTCGAGCACGTTGCGCAGGATCACCGTCGGCGTATGGGCGTTGTAATAGCCCTGGCCGATGTAGGAGCGGAACACCTGGTTCTTGTCCGCGAGCTCGCGCAAGGCGGCGAGCGCTTCGGCTTCGCTCTTCGGTTGCGCGAAGGGGCCGAGCGGCAGCGTTTCGGTGCGGCGGATCGTCTTCGGGATGACGGCGTCGATCAATGCCACGCGCGACGCGAAGCCGAGTGCTTCGAGCATCGCTTGCTGGTCGGCCGTATCCGGGCCGATATGCCGTTCGGCGAAGGCGTCGTGCACTTCGAGCGCGGCGAGCGAGAGAGGAGTGCGGTTCATCAGACGATCCGGGTGTTCGAGCTTCATGGGTGTTCCTGGCGGCGCGGCGCGCCGTTGTGCGAGCGCCGCGCCTGACGGTTAAAACAGAAGGTGACTCAGGCGCCGATCGACTTCGCGTACGCCTCGGCGTCGAGCAGACGGTCGAGCGACGCATCGGCGGCGGGCTTGATCTTGAACAGCCAGCTGTCGTACGGCGTGCTGTTGACGGTGTCGGGCGAGTCGGCGACGGTCGTGTTCGCCTCGATGACTTCGCCCGACACCGGCGCGTAGATATCGGAGGCGGCCTTCACCGATTCGATCACGGCGACGGTGTCGCCCGCGGTCACGGACTTGCCGAGTTCCTGGACTTCGAAGAAGACGATGTCGCCGAGCGCTTCCTGCGCGTGGTCGGTGATGCCGACAGTCAGCGTGCCGTCCGCTTCGGTGCGGACCCATTCGTGCGATTCGGTGTATTTCAGTTCGGCCGGGATGCTCATTGGATGCTCCTGAACGGTATGTTCGGTAGTGTTTGAATGTAGGGGCGTGCGCCGGCCGCTTAGACCGCCAGCACCTTGCCGTTGCGCACGAACGGCAGTTTTACCACGCTTGCGGGACAGGCTTTGTCGCGAATCTGGACGTGCACGGTGTCGCCCGGCTGCACGCCCTTCGGCACGCGCGCGAAGGCGATCGATTCCTGCATGGTCGGCGAGAACGTGCCGCTGGTGATTTCGCCGTCGCCGTGCGGCGTGACGACTTTCTGATGCGCGCGCAGCACGCCCGCGGCCTTGCCGTTTTCCTTCAGCAGGATCAGGCCGACGAACGCGGCGCGCGAGCCGTCGGCTTCGAGGCGGCTCTTGCCGACGAACTCGCGCGGCGAGGCCAGGTCGACGGTCCATGCGAGGCCGGCGTCGAGCGGCGAGACATTGTCGTCCATGTCCTGGCCATACAGGTTCATGCCGGCTTCGAGGCGCAGCGTATCGCGCGCGCCGAGACCGGCCGGGCGCACGCCGTGGGCCGCGAGCGCATTCCACAGCGCTTCGACGTGGGCAGCCGGCACGATGATCTCGAAGCCGTCTTCACCGGTATAGCCGGTGCGCGCGACGGTCAGCTCGCCGAACGGCGTGCCGTCGACGCGCGCGGCGTTGAACGGCTTCAGCGTTTCAGTCGCGGCGCGCGCGGCCGGCACGGTTTGCCAGGCCTTTTCGCGTGCGTTCGGGCCTTGCACGGCGACGATCGCCAGATCGCGGCGCGGCGTGATGGTGAGACCGAAGCCGCCCGCGTTGAGCTGGCCGAACCAGGCGATGTCTTTGTCGGCGGTGCCGGCGTTGACGACCACGCGGAAGTGGTCTTCGGCGAAGTAATAGACGATCAGATCGTCGATCACGCCGCCGTTCGGATTCAGCATGCAGGAGTAGAGCGCGCGGCCCGGCGTTTGCAGCTTCGCGACGTTGTTCGCGAGCGCGTATTCGAAGAACGCGCGGACGCGCTCGCCGGTGAAGTCGACCACGCACATGTGGGACACGTCGAACATGCCGGCGTCGGTGCGCACCGCGCGATGTTCCTCGATCTGCGAGCCGTAGTTGACGGGCATGTCCCAGCCGCCGAAGTCGACCATGCGAGCATTGAGCGCGCGGTGAGCGGCGTGGAGCGGGGTGTGTTTGAGTTCGGTCATGGGGCCTCGGGCATCTCGCGAAACAAAAAAGGCCATGCGGCGCACTGCCTCGCGGCCGTGTGCCTGCGAGCGTGGTTCTGCATGACCCCTCTGTCCTCGATACCTGAGAGATTGCGCCGCCGCGACTGGCTCAATGAGCTCGATCCGTCACGGTGAAACGCGCGCCCCTTCGGTGGGCAGCCTGCCTGCGGTGCACGAGGTGCGACGCGGATGGCTACTGCCGCTCTCCAGAGTGCGAAAAAGCCGCCGGAAGACGGGTTTTTCGACGCGGTCGGTCCTTTTGCCTGAGAGTTTGCGGGTGTGCCCCTTCGGCGGCGCGGCCTGCGATTTTTCGCCTGCCAGCACGCTCTCCCGACGCGTGCGGCGAATTTACGCGACGGGCCGGGGCTTGTCAAATAAAGGCCCGGGAGCGGTGTGGGGCCGGCTGTGGCTGTTCGGGGGCGTCAAAAAGAAAAGCGCGGACCGTGGTGCCCGCGCTTTTCAGTTGCTTCTCCCGGTGCCATCCGTGACCGCACGATGAGCGGTAGTGGGGGCTCACCTGGTGGCTCGTTTGCCGATTCGGTTTGCCCACTTGCTCGCTGACTCACTCGCCGATCGCATGAGCCGCATTGTCCAGTTCCTGATTCAGCACGCGCTGTTCTTCCGCGGACAAACCGCCGCCATGCTGGGCGGCCATGTCATGCGCTTCCTGGCGGATCGTCTCGAGACGGTGATGCAGCGCGGCGCCTTGCGGCGGCGGGTAATAGCCCTGATTCACGCGGTTATCGATACGGTGCGCGAGATTGTCGATGCGGCCGTCGACCTGATGCAGACGCTGGTCCGCGATCTGCTGCGGAGTCGGGCCCGGATGCGGCGCCGGCGGGGGCGTTACCACGCAGGCGGCGACGGAGCCGAGCAGCGCGCATGCAACAAGGGCACGGATGATTCGAGACATGGATTCTCCCGGAGTCGTTGTCGTGTTGGATTGCTACCTCATTAGCAACGGCTGACGAAGAACGCCCGCTGACCTGGCAGCGGGCGAATTTGTAACGTTATGTTCCTTTCCGGAGCGTCAGGAAAGCCCGCGCCGACAGCCTTCGCGGCGCTAAAGGCGGTCCCGTTTTTGGTACACAGATCGTGGTGGCGCGGTGTCGACGCGCAGCGGGGCGGGGTTCAGCGAATGCGCTCGAACGGCAGTCGCACGCCCTGCTCGGAACTGCGCGCGGCCAGGTCGATGATCGTCATCACGTCGACCGCGTCGCGCGTGCTGATCGGAAATGCGACGCGGTTCTGGATCGCGTCGGCCAACGCAATATAGAAGCCTGCGTACTCGCCGTTGCGGGTTGGCAATTCGCACTCGACTTCCTCGTCGCCTTCGAGCACGCGCAGCACGCCGGGGCTGTTGCCGGCGCCGAAGTCTGCGTCGCCGGGGCGCAGGCCCGCTTTCAGCTGATCTTCCTGGGTGTCGAGGCCGTACTTCACGTAGCTGCCGCGCGTGCCGTGAATAGCAAAGCGCGCTCCCGGCAACGCGGTCAGCGCGCTTGCGTGCAGCACGACCTCGAACTCGTCGTAGCCGAGCTGGATGTGCACGTAGTCGGGTGCACTTGCGTCGTCGCGATGGGTGCGCACCGTCGCCGATACGGTCCGCGGCGCGCCGAAGAGGGCGAGCGCCTGGTCGATCAGATGCGGACCGAGATCGAACAGCAGACCGCCGCCGCGCGTCACGTCTTCGCGCCAGCGCTGACGCGGGCCCGGCCGGAAGCGGTCGAAATGCGATTCGTACTGCGTGACGCGACCCAGTTCCACGCGCGCGAGCAGATCGCGCACGGTCAGAAAATCGCCGTCCCAGCGGCGGTTATGAAAGGGCGCGAACAGCTTGCCGCGCGCGAGCGCGATATTGGCAAGCGTGTGGGCGTCGGCGGCGCTCAGCGTGACAGGCTTGTCGACGACCACGTGCTTGCCGGCTTCGAGGGTACGGCGCGCGAGGTCGAAGTGGGTGTCGTTGGGCGTCGCGATCACGACGCAGTCGATGTCGTCGAGCGCGAGCAGCGCGTCGAGATCGGCGACGATTTTCGCGTGCGGATAGTCGGCGTGCGCGCGCTCGGATTGCCCGGTCGCAATCGCGGCGACCCTCGCGCGTCCGCAGTGATCGATCACCGGTGCGTGAAACGTCGCGCCGGCGAAGCCGTAGCCCATCAATCCAATTTTCAGCGATGCGGACATGCGAGTCTTCCTGGAGGAGCGGCGCGCCGCCTTGCCACCGCGGCGGCGGCGCGCAATCTCATCATTGTGGCATTTGTGGGCTGGACTGGGGGCTGAGCATGACGGCCGGCCTTGCGCGCACCCCGTCGGGGCGTCCGAACCATCGAGGCATCCAACGAGGGCGTCCATCGCGGTGGCCATCGCGGTGGCCATCGCGGTGGCCATCGCGGTGGCCATCGCGGTGGCCATGTTAACATCGCACCTCCCGCGCGCATTGCGCCGCGCAGCATGCCCCGGGCCTTCGGCCGGCGCCACCCGCCGGTCCGACCTCAGCGGCCCTCAACCGTATTACCCATCCACAAACGATGTCCGCAGGCCTGAACCCCGCTCAAAGCGAAGCGGTCCGTTATCTCGACGGTCCCTGTCTCGTGCTCGCCGGCGCCGGCAGCGGCAAGACGCGCGTGATCACGCAGAAAATCGCGCACCTGATCGAAGCGAAGGGCTTCGAGCCACGCCACATCGCCGCCGTCACATTCACGAACAAGGCCGCGGCGGAGATGCGCGAGCGCGTCGGCAAGCTGCTCGAAGGCAAGACGCTGACCGCACCCGGCAAGGAAGGCCGCAAGGTGCCCGTGAACCAGCTGACGGTGTGTACGTTCCACTCGCTCGGCGTGCAGATTTTGCGTCAGGAGGCGGAGCATGTCGGCCTGAAGCCGCAGTTCTCGATCATGGATTCCGACGACTGCTTCGGCATGATCCAGGAGCAGGTCGGCTCGACGGACAAGGGCTTCATCCGCAAGATCCAGTCGATCATCTCGCTGTGGAAGAATGGCCTGATCATGCCCGAGCAGGCGATCGCGATCGCCTCGACCGAGGACGAGCATCAGGCGGCGATCGTCTATCGCAACTACGTGGCGACGCTGCATGCGTACCAGGCGGTCGATTTCGACGATCTGATCCGCCTGCCCGCCGAACTGTTCGCGAGCCACGAGCAGGTGCGCGACCGCTGGCAGAACAAGCTGCGCTATCTGCTGATCGACGAGTATCAGGACACCAACGCGTGCCAGTACGAACTGGTGAAGCTCCTGGCCGGCAAGCGCGCGGCGTTCACGGCGGTCGGCGACGACGATCAGGCGATCTACGGCTGGCGCGGCGCGACCCTCGAAAACCTCGGCCAGCTCGGCAAGGATTTCCCGAACCTGCACCTGATCAAGCTCGAACAGAATTACCGCTCGACGGTGCGCATCCTGAGCGCCGCGAACAACGTGATCGCGAACAACCCGAAGCTGTTCGAGAAAAAGCTGTGGTCCGAGCACGGTATGGGCGACACGATCACGGTGACGGGCTGCAACGACGAGGAGCACGAGGCGGAGTCCGTCGTGTTTCGGCTGTCCGCGCACAAGTTCGAGCGGCGCGCGAATTTCCGCGACTACGCGATCCTCTATCGCGGCAACTTCCAGGCGCGCATCTTCGAGCAGGTGCTGCGCCGCGAACGGATTCCGTACGTGCTGTCGGGCGGCCAGTCGTTCTTCGATAAGGCCGAGATCAAGGACATCTGCGCGTACCTGCGTCTGATCGCCAACGCGAACGACGATCCCGCGTTCATCCGCGCGATCACGACACCGCGTCGCGGCGTCGGCAATACGACGCTGGAGGCGCTCGGCGCGTTCGCGGGTCAGGCGAAGGTGTCGCTGTTCGAGGCGGTCTACATGGGCGGCATCGAGGCGCGTCTGTCGCCGCGTCAGATCGAGCCGATGCGCGCGTTCTGCGACTTCATGCAGCGCCTGACCGACCGCGCGGAGAAGGACGCGGCGGGTACGCTACTCAATGAGCTGATGGAGGCGATCCACTACGAAGCGTATCTGTACGACGCGTTCGACGAACGCCAGGCGCAGGCGAAGTGGCAGAACGTGCTGGAGTTCATCGAGTGGCTCAAGCGCAAGGGCACCAAGGAAGAGCCGGAGCACGGCAGCGGCAGCGAAGCGACCGGCTACGACACCGCCGACGGCTTCGGCGACACCGGCAAGAACCTGCTCGGGCTGATCCAGACGGTCGCGCTGATGTCGATGCTCGAGGGCCGCGAGGAAGATCCGGATGCGGTGCGGCTGTCGACCGTGCATGCGTCGAAGGGGCTCGAGTATCCGCACGTGTTCCTGGTCGGCGTCGAGGAAGGCATCATGCCGCATCGGGGCGGCGCGGACGACGAGCCGATCGACGACGCGCGCATCGAGGAGGAACGCCGGCTGATGTACGTCGCGATCACGCGCGCGCAGCGCAGCCTGCATCTGAACTGGTGCAAGAAGCGCAAGCGGGCGCGGGAGACGGTCGTCTGCGAGGCGTCGCGCTTCATCAACGAAATGCTGCTCGACGATGCGCCGCCGCCGACACCGGAAGAAGCGCCGATGTCGCCGAAGGACCGGCTCGCGAGCCTGAAGGCGTTGTTGCAGAAGTCGTGAGCGGGCGGGACTGCAAGTGCCCGCCAGGTACGTTTGCTTGCGATTGCAGATAAAAAATCCCTGCATCGCGTTAGCGCATGCGGGGATTTTTCATTTCAGCGACGACCGATGCCGCGTGCTTTACTTCACCGCGCTGACCATATAGTCGACCGCGGCCTTCACGTCCGCATCCGATGCGTTCGAGCCGCCCTTCGGCGGCATCGCGCCCTTGCCGTGCAGCGCGTAGTTATAGACAGTGTCCATCGGGTCCTTCAGGCGCGGCGCCCATGCTTCCTTGTCGCCGAACTTCGGCGCGTTCAGCACGCCGGTCGCGTGACAGGCCTGGCATACCGACTGATACAGCGCCTTGCCGGCCTGCGAGGCGTCCGCGCTTTGCGCGCCACCTGCTGCCGGGGCGGGAGTCTGCGGCACGTTGGCCATTGCGGCCAGCGCCGCGGCGGCCTGGGCCGCGCCCGCATCCGATGCACCTGCTGCACCGGATGCCGCGGCCGCACCGGATGCCGCAGCCGCGCCCGCCGCCGGCTGCGCCGGCTCGGGGAAGCTCGCGCCCGAATTGTTCGCCATATAGACGACCGCGCGCGCGATCTCGAAGTCACTGTAGTCGTCGGGGCTCGTGCCGCCGCGCGGCGGCATGGCGCCCTTGCCGGACAGCGCGGTGTGCCACAGCGTGTCGAAGCCCTGCGCGATGCGCGGCGCCCAGTCGGCGGTGTTGGTGAATTTCGGCGCGCCTGCGGCACCCGACGCGTGACACGCCGAGCAGACCGCCTTGTAGACTTCCTCGCCGCTCTTGTAGACGCGCGGTGCGTTGGCGTCGCGGATCTCGACTTGGGCGATCGGATGGATGCGGGCGGTGACTTCGGCTTCGGAGAGAGAGTCGGTGCCGGCGCCGGTGCGCGTCGAATTATCGACGTAGACGGCGAGCAGAACGATGATGACGATCGGCACAGCAAACCCGGCGATGACCGCGGCGATAAGCTGTGCTGGGGTTTTGATCGGGGCTCCGTGTGGTGCTTCGCTCATGCTTGTCTCGTCTCCGTGGGTGTGTGAGCGGTACAGCGCGACGGCAACTTCTTGTTCTTTATCAGCCACGGACGATTATAGACGCAAGCTTTCGGCGGCGGCGAGGGGGCCAGGACGGTGTTCAGCAGGCGTTTACCCGGATCGGCATGGATGATGGCAGGGGGCGGGGAAGACGCTGGGATGGGCGTCGGAGGCCGTCCTGTGGACGGTTCGGCCGAAACCGGGTATCCTTGCGGTCTCTCGCGTTGGCGTCGCGTCCGTTCTGGTTGGCGCGCTTTCGCGTAGATTCCCCGCAGTTTTGTGGTGAAGCGCCCGTAGCTCAATGGATAGAGTACTGCCCTCCGAAGGCAGGGGTTGCTGGTTCGATCCCAGCCGGGCGCACCAAGTCTGACAAGGGTTCCAACGAATTCACCCGTTCCCACTCCCCACGAATTGCAGCTAAATTGCAGCTAACTGCGGTGCGGCTTGCATCGTCATCGGCTGCACCCACTGCGCCAAGTGATCGGCCGACAGGTGCGCGTACCGCTGCACCATTTCCAGCGTTTCCCATCCTCCCAGCTCCTTGAGCACCTGTAACGGCGTGCCGCGCTGCACGTGCCAGCTTGCCCATGTGTGGCGCAGATCGTGCCAGCGGCAGTCACGGATACCGGCCCGCTTCAGCGCTTTGGTCCACGCCGCAGTCACGGTCTGGTAGACCGGTTTGCCGTGGTATACGAACCGAACACGCTTTCGACGACGATCACGCGCCTTGCCTTGTCGAGCCGCTGCACGTCGGCTGTCCAGCCGTAGCCTGACTTGTCGCCTTGGGTCTGCGTCTTGACGCCGCCGCTGATTGTCGGGTCGATATAGCGCATGTCGACGGCGACGACGTGGCCTGGATTCAGTGTGCGGACGATGAACGCGGCGGCCGGCCCGCCGTGGCCGACTTCGCCGGGCTGCGCCTTCGAGCCGGTCCAGTCGTTAAAGCCGAGCGTCCTGGCCGTGATCGCCGCGTCGACCGCAGCATCGGAGATCCCGCGCCCGGTCAGGAACCGCCTTGGTCGGCGCTATGGTCGCGCCAACCGGTGCCGTGCCAGCCGCGTTGGAGAATAAAAAGTAATGCAACAGAAATTCAACGGGAACATCGGGCAAGTTGCAGGCCGCGATGTCAAGACGAATAGCGCGCAATCCAACGTAAGCGTGCATATCCACAACGAACCGAAACCGAGTTACATCAGCGATCGTCAGCGTAGTGCGATCGCACGCAAGGCGTATCAGATCCAAGCCAAGACGCAGACCGACAAGCTGATGGTCTATCGGCGCTTGATGACCGTGTTCAAGTTTCCGAACATGGACGAGATGCCGCGCGACGTGTACCAGCGTGCAATGTCATATCTCGAAGTGTGGTTGCGAAATGGCACAACAGAGCCGGCATCGGCCAGGGCAACATCACGAAACCCAGTTCATGCGGCCGATACGTCGCGGCACGATGCCATTGAAGGCGCGAGCAATGCAGTCGCTCCCGTGAAGCCGGTTGTAGTAGATCCGCCGATCCTTGCTCAGACGGCGGCGACCATCGCGCAAGCGCCCGGGAAACAGACGCCGTGGCGCGCGGTTGCTGTAGCGTGTGGAGTGATCGCTGCGCTCGCAGCAGTGACACACGTCGTCGTGGAGCGATCGGCAGCATCCGCGCAGCTGCCTGCTGCGCCGCAATGCGAGTACGGCGGTCATCACTACTCGATCGGCAGTGTCGTGTTGCAAGCTGGCTTGCGCCAGCAATGCGTTACCACGGGCGAAAACGGAGCCACCTGGGAAAAACTCAGCGCAGGCCGTCGCGTCGCCGGTAAATAACGAAAATCGCAGCGTCTGGCCGATTCCGGGGAGTTTGTCTGGCATTGACGCTATGGAAATTCGAATCGACAAAAAGGGCACTGTGCGCCCCCTTGTCAGGTTGTACTGAAAACGATCGTTTGCGGAACGCCTATGCGTGGTGTGTTTTCAGCCAGTCACGCAAAGCGTTGTTCATGCGGGTTTGCCAGCCTTCGCCGCTTTCCTTGAACCGGTCGACGATATCGGCGTCGTACCGCACCGTTACCGCGACTTTCGGATTCGCGAGTTTCGGCCGGCCGCCGCGTCGCTTCATCTGCGCGAACTGTTCATCGGTCGGCTCGAACGTGTCAGGGTCGGCCGCGATGCCGCGCGCAATCGCGGCTTCTTCTTCTGGCGTGTTACGGATCAATTTGGGTTGCTTCTTCATAGCGGTCAATCTCCCGGTTGTTGGCTTTGCGCAGACTGATAACCCGGAAGGTTTCGCCGCGCTGCGTGAAAACGATGCAATAGAGACGGGCATCGATCACGGCATAGCCTATTTCGCGCAGTTCTCCGTAGTCCTTGCGGTCGTCGGGCGCGCACCATACCGACGACCAATCGATAGCATCAGCGAGCGCCAGGGAAACGCCGTGCTTCCCTTCGTTGGCTTCGCTTTTAGCTGGGTCGTGTGTCGTTGTCATATGGTTATTGTAGTTACGTAAACTGGCGCGCGCAACAGGTTTTTGTAACTACGATTACTTGCCTGGTTTGCGAAAGTTCGAGCGGTGCCGGTCGCTCGTCGGATCGTCGCGCATCTCCAGGTCGAGCTGCGTCGTGTATCCGCCATCGGCAATCGTGTGCAATATGCGCGATCGCGATTTTCGCGAGGGCGTCGGCGATCGCCGGCTTGAGGCTGTGCCGGCCGGCGATCTTGCGCACGATCGAGCCGAGCGTTTCGCCGTGCCAGCTCGCCTCCTTTCGTTCGTCCATGTCCTTGGTCATCGAGGCCGAGCGCGCCCGAATGGTGAGGATATCCGGGGCGCCGCTGTGCTCTACCTCGTCGACGGTAAGTGTTGCTGGTAAACGCGTTTGAATTTTGTTAACTTCGGCAAACCCATTGCGCCGGAGTCCAGATGAAGTGTGTTGTAGAGCTGAGCGAAGCCGAGGAAAAGACCTTGCAACAGATGTCGTTGAACCACCAGCATCGCGACATGCGCACCCGGGCCGCGGGCGTGATGATGCTCGGCCGCAAGATCAAACTGACTGAAGTGGCTGCGCAGCTCAGCGTGAGCGGGCAGTCGGTCTACAACTGGGCGCACGCGTGGCGGGAATCCGGCATATGTGGGCTGCTGGTCGGTCATAAAGGCGGACGTCCCCGTTCGTTGTCTGAAGCCATGATCGCCACCGCCATCGAGGCGGCCAGCGCCGAATTGATGACTCTCAGACAGATTGCGCAGCGCGTTGAAGAAGCTCATGGTGTGCCGTTTCCCTGCCGCCTGGATACCTTGTCGACTGCGCTCAAACGAGCGGGGTTTTCCTACAAGCGTGGTCGCTATTCGCTCAAAAAAAGCGTAACCCCGAGGAGTTCGCCGCGAAGGCCTCCACCCTCGCGAAGCTACAGCAGGCCGCACTCGACGGTGCGTGCCAGCTGTTCTACTTCGATCAATCCGGGTTCAGTGCTTCGCCCCCGGTGCAGCGCGGCTGGTCGCCCATCGGCGAACCGCATCGTGTGTTCCCGCAACCGCACTGCGAACGCTCCGTCCCTGGTGCACTGGATTTCGGCGCCAACCTGCTGACGTATCACACCAGCAAGACCACGATCAGACGCCCCGATGTCGTGCAATTCCTTGAGCAGATCGCGCGGGAAAGCACGCCCGGTCTGACGACGGTAGTGGTGCTCGACAACGCCTCGATCCATCACAACATCGATCAGGAAACAATCGATCGATGGTTTCTCGAACATCGCATGGTGCTGTTCTATCTGCCGCCCTACAGCCCTGAACTGAATCTCATCGAAATCCTCTGGAAGCACGCCAAGTATCACTGGCGCCGCTTCGTCACCTGGACCAAGGAAACCATCGATGCCGAGGTCAAAAAACTGCTCGACGGATTCGGCTCAGATTTTCAAATCAGATTTTCGTGAACACTTAACCATGGACGCCCCTTTTGCAAACGTTGAGTTCGCATTGCGCCGGCAGCGATCCCTCAATACGTTCACGAGAGTGGCATGTTGGCCCAAGAAGTCGTTGGTCGTTATGCGGAAGTTTCTGCCGTTTCCTAACGATCATCGAGCGCGGAATCTTGAGATTCAACGCGTGCCAATATAAAGCCGAGCAACTAATTACTTCGATGACTGTTTGATTTTCGTCCTGGTCAATTGAGAGACTGGGTAATCTGGTTTTTTGTTTAAATAAAGATCAGACCCTTCCAATCTCAGACTCGACTTCTTGGCTTCCGGCAGGCTAGCGAGTAGGCGCTGTGCTTGTGCTATCTGCTGAGCAAGGCTGCTTGGTTTCTTCATGTTAATCTCCGATTTTCAGTGCATCATTTTACACTAATTCCTAATTTCTTTAGAAGTAAGGGTATTTCCTCGCCGACAATTGCTAATTCAATCTCTTTATATGAATTTGTGAATCGCATAAATCTCGGCCTATTGTATTTGGCTCTCCAGTCGACAATTTTTCCGGTGGAATCTTTTCTTGGCTCTCTGGAATTGAATATGTCTTGATACTTTCTCGGCGATATTCCGACAAATGGCTCGAAATTTACATGATCACTCGGAGGCGCCGCGGAGTCGACGTTAATTGAATCTTGATGCAATTGTTTTGCTTTGCTTTTTGGATATGGTTCGATATATACAACCCGCCTAATACCACTGGCCACTATGTGCCGAGCGCACATATGACAAGGAAATGTGGTGCTAAACAGCGTGGCGTCTCGGACGGATATGCCAAGTCTTGCTGCCGACATCAACGCCGCCATTTCTGCATGCACGCTGCGACCAAACTCAAGCAGACTCATTACCCTGGTGCCTTTCAGAATTTTATTTTTTTCACCTGATATTAAATCGCGAACGATTTCATTTAGATTTTCCTTTTTAATGCTATTTGAGAGTAACTTGTTCTGGCCAAGGCGACCCAGAAGCTCCCCAATAACTTGTATTCGCTCCTCAGCAGTGGCATCTATGCCGCGCTGAAAATCACGAGCGTCCCCTTTGTCGCCGGGCCAATATAGGTCACCACCGCATTTGGGTACGTCATTGCAACCTACAGCGATTAAGTCACCTTCAGGTCTGAGAATCGCGGCGCCGACTTGCCGGCTCAAATCGGACGATCTTAGTGCCGCAGATCTCGCATAGTACATTCCGTGTTCGTCGCGCGATGGTGTGAGAAAAATATTTCCGAAAAGAAGCTGAAGAAAACGACTGATTTGGGTGTCGCGCGTCGCTATATTCGTGCTATCGACAAAAAGATCTGCGAGTGGAAACGCATCCTCGACATCCTGCCCGAGGTCGGTGTCTTCCTCTAACTCATCGCGCTCTACGATACGCTCGGCTTTGGCACGAGCATCCCCTTTTTTTTGAAATGCTGATTTACTGATGCGTTCAGCCAATGCATTGACACGCACTTCTCTTGGTGAGTATGCCGATATAAGAAAAAAGCCTTCGCCGTATACATTTCGAAGCGTTTGAACTTCATGAGGATGCTTCAGGGATCGCAGAATATATGCGTGTTTTTCGCTCGCCCCCGCATACTGCTCTTCCCGAAGCCGTTTGATCTCTGCGATGGCCAGTAATGCAACTGCATCGCCTCTCCCGCTCACGGTTCTTAAGCGAGTGCCCTCATCCATTAGGCTTACAATTCTTCTGTCTTCACGATCCTTGCTGTGATCGGTGCCGAAGAAATTTTCAATTTGCTTGCTAAGACGTACGAGTATCGACTCGTAGTTAAGATTCTTCAACTCGCTAATCAAGACCGATATAACAGGGTCGAGATCAACCCCTACGGGACCCACTAAACCTACGACCAATTCAGGATAGGGGTGGGGGTTTAACGACGTGTCGCTCTCGGACGGCTGAGGTGCAGCTAGCGACTTCGCAGTCTCGCGACGAGCGTGCTGCTTTTGGCCCTTCGCCCTGCTGCCAGCGCTTTTTCTCGCCGCCATTTGTCACCCCTAGAATCCAGACAATGTGTCAAAAATCTTTCGGATGCAACCTGATGTTCATGTTTAACATGAAGTATCTGCGTGGCGAGTTGGGCCGTCAAACGGAAAAGGCATCGCTAGTATGTAACAGACCCCGAATCGTTGCTTTGGGCCTACATCTGCCGTGTAGCTCAACTGACTCGCCGTCGGTCTGCGTCGCTCGGGAATGTGCCAGTGCTTTATCCGGCAGGGGAAGGGTATCGATCGTGTGCAGCTAAATTGCAGCTTGGACGAGCCGGATTGCCCTTGATTGACCTTGTGTAGCCTTGGTTCTGCAGTTCGCGAGTTTCGTAAGTCTTTGATTTAAAATAATATATTGCGTATCGACAAAGCTCCGAAGGCAGGGGTTGCTGGTTCGATCCCAGCCGGGCGCACCAGGATTAGTCATGAAGCCGGGTTCGCAGAAAACCCGATAAAACAAGGCCCTTTGGCGAAAGCCTGGGGCCTTTAGTTTTTTGTCGTGGCGTCAGAACCAACGTCTTGCGCTCCAACATGGCGTGCTTCCATCATCAGTTGCCGGTCTCATCACGCCCCAGCAACGCCGACGACCGGAAAACTTTCTGCGCGAACCCGGAAGCCGCTTCAAGCCACCCTGAAATCCGAGGCCTGCTGAACCAGTTGACCGGCATGGTCGTGCAACGAACTGGCCGCCGCCGCGTTCCGCTGCGTCATCTGGCCCATCTGCGACACCGCCTGGTTCGCCTGCTCGATGCCTTGGTGCTGCTCGTGCTCTGCGCGCCTATGATCGCTGCCGTGGTGTTTCGCAGCATGTGTGACTAGCCTCACTTCAGCGCAAGCGCGGCGTTGATGTCACGCGCCGAACCACGCAGCGCAGGCCTGTCGCACGCGCTCCGCGACTGCGGGCCACGGTTCATCCAGCCCTCGCCTGAACAGGCGAACCGTATTGGGATACCACGGCGAGTCGTCACGGCCGTGCATCCACCGCCAGTCCACGTCGCGTGCCGGCAAGAGCACCCAGCATGGTTTGCCGAGCGAGGCTGCCAGATGTGCTGTCGAAGTGTCCACACAGATCAGCAGATCGAGTTGCGAGATGACCGCAGCCGTGTCGGTGAAGTCTTCGAGATCTGCGCCGAGAGCCAGGATCGGGAGGCTCGCAGGAAACGACAGCGCTTCGTCTTCGCCCGCGCCCTTTTGCAGGCTCACGAACTTCACGCCCGGCAGGCTCCAGAGCGGCGCCAGTGTGTTGAGCAACGGTAGCGAACGGTGCACGTCGTTGTGGTGTTTCGGGTTGCCCTTCCAGACGAGACCCACCCGGTGTCCCGCGCCCAGCACGGCAAGGCGCGCGCGCCAATGCTCGACGCGCGACGGGGCCAGGGTGATGCACAGGGGAGGCGGAATCGTGTCGAGCGTCGTGCCCAGATACAGCGGTGCGCTGAGCGCGCTGATCCAGCAATCGAAATCGCCGGCGCGCGCCGAGGCTTCGTCATGACTGAGCACCGCGTCGACTCCATCGACATCGGCGAACAGGCGTTGTAGCGGTGCCATACAGGCAAACGCGACGTGCGCGGCGCCCTGAGCCTTCAACAGGCGCAGATAACGCCCGAACTGCAGCATGTCGCCGAGTCCATCCTCCTGCCAAACGAGGAGTGATTTGCCGGCGAGCGGCTCGCCTCGCCAGCGCGGACACCTCAGCATCGACTGCGTGGCGTGATGCGCGAACCCAGCCATCTCGTAGCGGCATTCGTAGAGGAGAAAGCCTTCATCGAAGCGGCCCATGCTGATGAGCAGCGTGGCGAGACGGAACTTCGCGTCGCCGTAGTCGGGGCGCAGCGCGAGCGCGCGGCGGTAGGCGGCTTCGGCTTGCTCCGGGTCGCCGAGCTCTTTCACGATGCTGCCGATGTTGAAGTGTGTTTCGGCGATGTCGGCGCGCAATGTGAGCGCGTGGCGAAACGCCGCGAGAGCCTCGGGCAGGCGCGCTTGCGCAAGCAGCGTGCAACCCAGGTTATTGGCCGCTTCGACTCGGTTCGGCGCGAGCCGAAGCGCCTCGCGATACGCGCATTCGGCATCGACCAGTTGGTCCAGTGCGTGCAGGACGCAGCCGAGGTTGTAGTGCGCCTCGGCGAAGGAGGGGCGCAACGCGAGCGTCTGCCGGTAGGCGCTCTCCGCCTCGGGCAGGCGCTTGAGTTCGGTGAGCACACAGCCGAGATTGTTGAGCGCGTCCGCGTAGGCGGGGCGGATCTGAAGCGCGAGGCGGCAAGCCAGCTCGGCTTCCCGGAGCCGGCCGAGCGCCCTGTAAAGCGCCCCGAGGTTGTTCAGTGCCTCGGGATATTGCGGGTGCGCGAGCAGCGCCTGCCGATACGCTTCTTCAGCCTCTTCGATCCGGTCGCGATCGCGCAACAGATTGCCGAGGTTGTTGTTCGCCTTGGCAAATTGCGGATTCACGGCGAGCGCTGTGCGATAGGCCGCCTCCGCTTCGTCGAGGCGGCGCTGTTCATGAAGCACGATGCCGAGGTTGTAGTTCGCGTCGACGTGGTCCGGGCGAAGTGCGAGCGCCACCTGGTACGCGGCCTCGGCCGCGTCATGCCGTCCGAGACGGTGCAGCACGATCCCGCGATTGCTGTGGACATCGGCGTCATCGGGGCGTATCGCGGCAAGCCGCCCGTAAACCGCTTCCGCTTCGGCAAGCTGATTGAGGGTCGCGAGCATCGCTCCGAGCCCCAGATACGCGTCGGCGAAATCCGGCTTCGCTTGAATGCAGCGCAACCATAGAGCTTGCGCCTGCGCGGGCTGGCCCACACCCGTGGCGCACATGGCCGCGAGGTTGAGCGCATCGGCGTGCTCCGCGTCCTCGGGCGTGGCCTTCGCGCCGACGAGCGGTGCAAGCAGCGCCAGTGCGTCGGCGAACTGCCCGGTGGCGCTGAGGGCAGTGGCTTCGCTCAGAATGTGCTGGCGCGTGGGGGCAAGTGGGCTCGTAGCGGTCACGGTCGTCGTAGAGGGGCGGTGGATTCGCAGCTTAAGGCATGCGCACGCGCGGTGGCGGTCCGAATTGAGCGGGCAGCTCGGTTCAATTCGACCGATGACGTGCTGCGCGGGCTTTGTCTTTCGAAGCCGTAAGGCCGGGTGCAGATCAAGGGCGATCGGATGCTCAATCAGCATTGCGACGCGAAGTGGCTTCGACGCCTGCGAGCCTTAAGCCGCCGAAGGACGAAGCCTGGCGTCCCCCATCTTGAAAAGCGCCTCCCCACTGCACGCGGGCGAGGCAAGGGCGTCAGCCCAGAGGGTCGCATCAACAAGGCAGCTAAAGTTTTTCCAGGTGGGGTCGTAATCACAAGCAAGGCGGCAGGCCAACGAACCCGCTGCCGTTACTGGGCCGATAGCCCCATCAGGAGAATCTCAATGCTCGGAATCAACACCAACACCAACTCGCTCGTCGCGCAACAAAACCTGACCGGCTCGGGTAGCGCACTGTCGCAGGCGATCACGCGTCTGTCGTCGGGCAAGCGCATCAACAGCGCAGCAGACGACGCAGCAGGTCTTGCGATCTCGAACATCATGCAGACCCAGATCAACGGTCTGAACCAGGGTGTGTCGAACTCGAACGATGGTACGTCGATGGTGCAAACGGCATCGTCGGGTCTGTCGTCGCTGACTTCGTCGCTCCAGCGTATCCGCCAGCTTGCTACGCAAGCAGCTAACGGTTCGATGACCGACAACGACCGTGCTGCACTTCAACAGGAAGTGAACCAGCAAGTCTCGGAAATCAACCGTATCGCGTCGCAAACGACGTACAACGGCATGAACGTCCTCGACGGCTCGTTGGGCAACGTGTCGTTCCAGGTCGGCGCAAACGTCGGTCAGTCGATCTCGCTGAATCTCTCGCAGTCGATGTCCGCTGCTTCGATTGGCGGCGGCGTTCCGGCAGCGGGCAACACGCTCGGCTCGTTCTCGGTCTCGCTGGATAGCACGGGCGCTGTTGCGGCGGCTCCGGGCATCACGTCGATCACGGCTTCGTGGGATACCACCAAGAACGCGGTTTCGTACACGGACCAAAACGGCAACGCTATCACCGACGCATCCACGATTTCCTACTACACGGCAACTACGGCGGGCACGATCCCGGCTGCAGCGGGCGATGCTTCGGATACGCTCGCGGTTGCTGCCAACGCCAACGCTACTATCACGCAGATCAACGTGATTGCCGACGGTAAGGGCGGCTTCACGCTGACGGACCAGAACGGTCAGGCCTTGAATGTCGCTGCTGCTACCACCATCTTCCAGAGCGCAGCTACTGCTCCTGCTACGGACGCCAACGGCAATACCACGCTGACTGGCGAAACCGGTGCGCAGATGGTGACCGACATCGAAGCGATCACGGACGCTGGCGTCACGGCTGACGCGAATGTCGTGGCTGCGGACAAGGTTACAGCCGCAGTGGGCACGACCATCGACAAGCTGAGCCAGTCGAACACGGTTTCGCAGATCGACATCTCGACCAAGGACGGCGCTTCGGCAGCAATGCTGACCATCGACAACGCGCTGAACGCTGTCAACAACCTGCAAGCAACGCTCGGCGCGGCACAAAACCGCTTCAGCGCAATCGGCACGACGCAGCAAGCTCAGTCGACCGACCTGTCGACCGCACAATCGTCGATCCAGGACGCCGACTTCGCACAAGAAACGGCTAACCTGAGCAAGGCACAGGTTCTGCAACAAGCCGGTATCTCGGTGCTGGCACAAGCGAACTCGCAGCCGCAGCAGATCCTGAAGCTCCTCCAGTAAGGCGCTTCCCGCTGCAGGCAGCCGGCGCGCGGCTCGATGCGCGCCGGACGCAAACCCGTCGGGAGGCTTGCCTCCCGATTGTCTTTTCCCGCGTTACCCCGCTTGTTAAATCGCTTTAACCGGCATTGCCGACGCACGGAGCCTCCTCATGTCCACCGTAACCGGATCTACCTCCACCGTAACCGGATCCACCACCAGCGCGATCGCGAGTGCAGTCGCCACCACGACAGCCGACGCCAACGCCACGGTGCAGGCAGCCGCCCAGTCGATCATTAGCGGCTCGACCAATTCGTCGATGGACACAAGTTCGCTCGTCACCGCGCTCGTCAACTCGAAGACCGCCGGCCAGTCCGCGACCATCGCTGCCGAGCAGACTGCGGACAACACGCTGATCTCGGCCTACGGCACGCTCTCCGCGGCACTGTCCGCGTTGCAGGCCGCCGCCGAGCCGCTCAGCGACGGTGCGACGCTCAACTCGTTCTCGTCCACCTTGAGCGGCAGCGGCGTTACGGCCACGGCCAGCACGGGCGCGGTGGCAGGTTCGTACTCGCTCAATGTGGCGCAGGTCGCCACGTCGCAAGTGCTCACCTCGGCGGGCTACAGCTCGACCAAAAACCTGGCTTCCGGCGCGGCCACGATGGCCCTGACGGTCAACGGCAAGACCAGCACGATTTCCCTGAATAGCTCGAACAGCACGATTGCCGGCATTGCATCGGCGATCAATTCGGCCAACGACAATCCCGGCGTGGTCGCGACCGTGGTGACCGGCGCGGACGGCGCGCATCTCGTGCTGCAATCGACCTCGACCGGCGCGTCGAGCGGCATCAGCATCGCGATCAACGATTCGAGCTCGACCGACGGCCTGAACAAGCTCGCGGTGACGACCACCAACGGCAAGGCGATCTCCAGCGCGAGCGACCTCACCGCTCAAGTTCTGGATAGCAGTGGCAACCCGGTTCTCGATAGCAACGGCAACCCGCAGACCTACAACCCCAGCCAGTCGACCATTGCCGGCACAGGCTGGACCCAGACGCAGGCCGCCCAGGATGCGTACTTCACGCTCGGCGGCGTGGGCGTAACCAGCTCCTCGAACTCCGTGACGACGGCCGTGTCCGGCGTGACGCTGAACCTCACGGCAGCGGCGGTCGGCACCACGCAGACGCTCACGATCGCGCAGAACACCAGCGCGGAGTCCTCGGCGATCAACAATTTCGTCAGCCTCTACAACACGCTCGTCACGACGATGGGGGCGCTGACGGCGTACAACGCGAACTCGACGTCGCAGGGCGTGCTAATCGGCGATTCCACGTTGAGCACGATCCAGAACCAGCTCGCCAAGATCGTGAGCGGCGGCGTGGGCAGCGGCACCTCGCAGACGACGCTTGCCGCGATCGGCATTACGCTCCAGGCGGACGGCACGCTGTCGGTGGACAATACGACGCTCAGCAATGCGTTGCAGAACAACCAGTCGGTTGTAGCCTCGCTGTTCAATTCGACCAACGGCATCGCCGCGCAACTGGACGACAGCATCACAAACTACACCTCGTCCGGCGGCATCATTCAAAACCGTACGGACGCGATCAACGCCGACCTGACTAGCCTCTCGAACCAGCAGACGACGCTTACAGCGTGGCAGGCTCAGCTCACCAGTATGTATACCGCGCAGTTCACAGCACTCAACTCACTGATGGCAACGATGAACAACAACTCGCAATACCTCACGCAACTGTTCGGTGGCGCCAACAGCGCAGGCGCGCTCGCCACGAACAAGAGCTGAGCGCGACGAGGAGCGAGCCATGCAGAACGTCGCCCCGATCGAGCGCATCTGGCAGATAACGAAAGACCTCGAACTGGCGGTCGCTGTTGGCGAGTGGGAGCGGGCCGCGCAGCTCGCGGACGAGCGCTCGCCCCTCCTGACGGCGCTCGGCGCGCCCCAGCCGCAGGAGGTCATCGTGCGGCTCAAGGAGATCCACGAGATCGACAGCCGCATCGTCGAGGCCGCGCAGGCCGCGCAGCAGGTGCTGGGCGCCGAGTATCAGGCGAGCATGCAAGCGAGCCGCAACGCCGGGCGGTATTTGAGCATGGCGCGGTACTGAAGCAGGAGCAACGGTTCATTGCGTCCTTCGCGTCGCAATGGCGTACTCTGGGCCGCCTTGTGCGGGCTTTTTCTTTTCCGTTTGTTTGCCCTGAGAGTTCATCGAAGGCAAATTGGCGGCCGTTTTGGCGCTAGCTCGGACGATCGGCGCAATCGGCCGCCGCCCATAATTCGAACGTTCCGAGTTCTTGACGCGTACGCGCGCCTTCGTCATGACCGCCTTCCTCTCTCCGGGCTGCACCGCCACACCTGCTGCCAAATTGCAGCAGAATCACGACATCGCGCTCACCATGCAGAGCGCGATCGAACATCATCGCCAGCAGGAATATGACGAGGCGGCGGCGCGCTATGCCTCCGTCCTGGAGGCCGCGAGCGATCACCCCGACGCGCACTACCACCTCGGCGTGCTGCTCATGCAAACGGGGCGGCCTTCCGAAGCAGTGCCGCATTTCGAGGCGGCGCTTGGGCAGATGCCGAAAAATGGGCAGATCTGGGTCTACTACATCAACGCCCTCGTCGCCAGCCAGCAGACCGAGGCGGCGCGCGTCGTGCTCGACCTCGCGCGGCATCAAGGCCTGCCCGAGGCGGCCATCCAGATGCTGCACGCGCGCATCAATGGGGAAGAAGCGCCGCTCCCGGCCACGCCGGAGCCCGAGGCTGCGACCGCTCCCGCTCCCAAGGCTGATGCGAGCGGGAGCGACTCGCGCCTCGCTGCGGCATCCGATACGGACGAGCGCGTGAAGCTCGATACGCGCCGCGCAAGCCTCAAGGAGATGCGCCAGCTCCAGCATCTCTTCAACAGCGGGAAATTCGAAGCGGCGCTGAATGTGTCCCGCCGCCTGACGCATCAATATCCGTCGCATGGCGAATGCTGGTACGAACTTGGGCGTGTCCTGCAACGCACGGGCCGCTACAACGAGTCCGTCGAGGCAGCCGAGCACGCCGCCCGCCTGCTGCCCAACTTCATTGCCGCCCGGACGATGCTGACTGACGGGCTGATTACCACCCGCCAGTATCAGCAAGCCGAAGCGCATTGCCGGCAGGCGCTGGAAAAATATCCCGAAAGCGCCGCGCTACATCGCAACCTGGGTACCGCCTTAGAGGAGATGGGCCGGTACGCCGAGGGGATCGTCCATCTCCGCCGTGCCGTGGAACTGGCGCCGAACGACGCCCTCGAGTGCGACGCGTTTGCCCTCTCGCTGCTCAAGCATGGTCTGTACGACGAAGCCGAAACCGCTTTCCGCCGTGCGCTAAAACTGGCACCGATGCAGGCGATAACCCACAGCAACCTGCTGTTCAACCTGATGCACAAGCCGGACCTCGATGCGCTCAGCGCATTCGCGGAGTTCCGCGAGTTTGCAGCGCGCCACGAAGCGCCGCTGCGTGGGCGTCGGCCCCGGCACACCAATGACCGAGATCCGTCGCGGCGCCTGCGAGTCGGTTTTGTTTCCGGCGATCTGCTCGGTCACCCGGTTGCGTATTTCTTCCTGTCGGTGCTAGAGCATCTGGCGCTCGATTCGAGTCTGTCACTGCACATCTATTCGAACTACGCGGTGACCGACGGCTTCACCGAGCAGATTCGTGCGCATGCGCAGACGTGGAGCGAAATCTTCGGCATGAGCGACGACGCAGTCGTGCAGAAGATCCGCGACGACGGCATCGATATCCTCATCGACCTGTCCGGCCATACCGGCCGCAACCGGCTCGTGGCCTTCGCGCACAAGCCGGCGCCGGTCCAGGCGAGCTGGATCGGCAATCCGGCCACGACGGGCCTGGATGCCGTCGACTATTACCTGTCGGACCGTTTTGTCACGCCGCTCGAACAATTCGAGCGCCAGTTCTCGGAAAAGCTCGTGTTCCTGCCGGCGCTCGCGCCGTTCAAGCCGCACCCGCAAGCGCCGGACGTCAATGAGTTACCTGCCCTGAAAAACGGCTTCATCACGTTCGGCAGCTTCAGCCGCATCGTCAAGATCGGGCCTGAAGTCGTGGCGCTCTGGGCACGCGTGCTGCGCGAGGTACCGGATTCGCGCATGGTCATCGGCGCGATTACGGCACGGGAGCAGATGGACAAGCTGACCGG
This sequence comes from Paraburkholderia sp. UCT31, assembly GCF_014397655.1. Lineage (NCBI taxonomy): Bacteria > Pseudomonadati > Pseudomonadota > Betaproteobacteria > Burkholderiales > Burkholderiaceae > Paraburkholderia > Paraburkholderia sp. UCT31. The sequence continues at coordinate 68,268 of NZ_VZQP01000008.1, read as the reverse complement.
GCTGTTCGCGAGCGAAGGGATCGACTTGAGCCGTATCAGTTTTCTGCAGCGCGGGAATGTCTCGACTTACCTGCAGCAGCACAATCTGATCGACGTCTGTCTCGACACGTTGCCCTTCGGCAATTCGACCACGACCATGCAAGCGTTGTGGATGGGCGTGCCCACCATGACCCTGCCCGGCGTTTCGATGGCGAGCCGCGGCAGCACGGGGTGGCTCTCGCACCTCGGGCTCGACTCAGCCTTCGTTGCGCAGGACAAGGACGACTTCGTGCGCAAGTGCGCCGCGCTGGCCGCCGACCCCGAAGCGCTCGCGGTAGTGCGCGGCGAGCTGCGCGAGTACTGCAGACAGTCGGTCCTGATCGACGCCGGCGCGATCTCCAACGCCGCCTCGCGCGCGTTTCGCACCATGTGGCAGCGGTGGTGCGACGGACTGGAGCCTGAGCATTTCGAGGTTCTGGCGCATGTCAGCAATGCGCACACCGCCGGGGACAGCCCAGCAGGCCTGTCGCCCGAGCAGCGCGCCGCGCTGGCCGGTGAATTCGTCGATACGCTCACGCTCCTGCTCGACAAGCAGCAGTTTGCCGAGGCCGAAGCTGTAGCCCGCCAGTTCACCACGCTCTTGCCAGAAATCGGCAAGGCATGGCACATGCTGGCGACGTCGCTACGGCAGCAAGGGAAACCCTTTGAGGCGCTGGAGCCTTTGCGCAAGGCCAATACCCTGCTGCCGAACGACAGGAACATCCGCCAGGAACTAAGCCGAGTCTCACAATACGTGAGCGATCTTGAGCGCGTCGCGCCGGTCAACCAGGCTGAGCCAGCGAGCGAGCTGGCAGCGCTCAGGGCGGATAGCCGGCAATACCGGCATCCAGCCGGCGCCCTGATCGCCAACGTGCCGGTTCTGATCCCGACCTTTAACAACGTCACATATCTGCGCCGGATGGTGTCGCAGCTCCAAGGCAGAGGATTGCGCAATCTCATCGTCGTGGACAACGCATCGAGCGCCCCCGGTATGCTCGACTACCTCGCCAGCATCCAGGATACGGTGAGCGTCGCACGGCTCGACCACAATGTCGGGCCGCGCGCGTTCACGCTTTCAGACGTCATCTATCACCGGCTGCCGGACATTTTCTGCATTACCGATCCCGATCTCGAACTGAATCCCGAGTTGCCCGATACTTTCCTGTTCGACCTGATAGACGCCACGGAAGCTTTGAAAATCGGCAAGGCCGGCTTTGCTCTCGACATCTCGCAACCCGCGCTGATGGACGAGAAAGCACTCTCCATCATGCAGTCGGACGGCGTGAAGAACTATGGGCTGATCGACTGGGAAGCACGCTTCTGGCAACAGCAGATCGCGGCGAGCGCCAACGGTGACCCGATCTTTCGCGCGCCGATCGATACGACCTTTGCGGTCTACAACAAGCGGTACTTCCGCCGCGAAACTCATCTGGCTGCGGTGCGTTTCGGTGGACGGTACACGTGCAGGCATCTGCCCTGGTACAAGGACAACGGACTGGATGCTGCGGAGGATCAGTACTACCGCAAACACCAGGCATGGTCGACGTTCCTGAAATGACCATTGCGCCTGGTCGGTCAACTAAAGCTTTGTTGCGGGCGCGTGGGGTAGAGCGATAGTTCAGGCGACAGACTATCGGCGGTGCTAATGCCTGGTATCCCGTAGCCCTGGGCGTGCACTCAATGAGGGCCGACTAGCCAACCTCTCCCGCACCCGCTCGACCACCTCTTCCGCCAGAGCGGCGCGAGCAACGCGACCGCCGGCAACGACCGGTTTGCGTCGTTGTGATGTTGCGGCTTGCCCCGCCAAACGAGACCGACGCGCAATTCCGGTGGCAGCGCATCGAGCAGCGCGAGCATGTGTCGAGGAGCTGGGGTGCGTGGCAGCGGCGCTACGACCAGGGGCTGAGCGGGCGCTTTGGGAGCGCGCTTGAAAAATATGCGCTGTGCGGCTGCGCTTGCGGGGAGGCTGGTGTGCCTGGCGGCGTGTGCCAGCCTCTCGCCCACACCAGGGATTGATGTATTGGAAGAGCGACAGGTTCTGCGCGGACGAGAAGGTTTTCTGCGACGCCTCCGCCTACCGAAGCCAGGATCGTGACCACGTTCGAGTACGAGTTGGAGAGCCGCGCCTCGCCCGTCGTGAGCGCGTTATCGAGCGCCGCCGTACCCGCAGGCGTGTTGCCTGTTGGCGCTCGCATTGCCGGGCGTCACGCTGAACGCGTCGTCGTCCTTCGGGCGTACTCGAGATCGGGACGCTCAAGACGGAGCCGGCCACAATTACCGAGACGTCTGTGTACGTGCCGGTCGTTTGCGTCGTCGTATTGGCCGAGTTGTCCTGACCCTATAGATCATCGCGCCGGTGGTAGTGTCCGTCGCGAACTGGATTGAGTGGTTGTCGTTGACGTCAGACGCCGCCGGTTGGTCGCGTGCCCGTGCCCTGATTGGACGAGCCGGCCGCGGCGACGTAGGCGGAGCCGTCTGCCTGCACGCTCTGGAACACCGTCTGACCGTTGTCGATGATCGTGATCTGCCGCGGGACCGACACCTGCACGTAGCGCGTGCCCGCGTCGCGGTTGTTCGTGACGCTGCCGCCGGCGGCATTCGTGAACACCAGCGGTGTTCTGAATAAACTTGAGACGCGCGCAAACTATTGCGCCATCTTTTGCGCCACGCATCGACCGCGTTCAAGCGCGAGGCGTGCGGCGTAGCCTTCGTGCCCGGGGCTGCAACGTAGTGCAAGGCGGCGTATGCTCAACGGTCCCGGGTTTGCCCGGCCATTTTCCCGCATTGCGTTCGCCCACTCATACCTGGAGCCATCATGGAACTACGCAGGATCGGCACTTCCTCGTTGCAGGTCGCCCCGCTCATGTTCGGCGGCAACGTATTCGGCTGGACGGCCGATAAAGCCACCTCTTTCTCGATCCTCGACGCGTTCGTTGAAGCCGGACTCAATTTCATCGACACCGCCGATGTCTACTCGGCCTGGGTGCCCGGCAACCAGGGCGGCGAGTCGGAGACGATCCTCGGCAAGTGGTTCCATCAGAGCGGCAAGCGCGAGCGGATCGTGCTTGCGACCAAGGTGTCGAAGCATCCGCAGCGCAAGGGGCTATCGGCCGCAAATATCCAGGCGGCGGTCGAAGACTCGCTGCGCCGCCTGCAAACCGATTACATCGACGTCTATTTCTCCCACGACGACGACACCGCGACGCCGCTCACCGAAACGCTCGGTGCGTATCAGAAGTTGATCGAGGCGGGCAAGGTGCGCGTGATCGGCGCGTCTAACTATAGTGGCGCGCGCGTCGAGGAAGCGCTCGCGGTGTCGCGCGAGCACGGGCTGCCCGGGTATCAGTTGCTGCAGCCCGAATACAATCTGTACGACCGCGCGCAATACGAGAGCGACAGCGAGCCGGTGGCGCTCGCGAATCATCTCGGCGTGGTCGTCTATTACAGCCTCGCGAGCGGGTTCCTGTCAGGCAAATACCGCAGCGAGGCCGATCTGGCCGGCAAGGCGCGCGGGAGCCGGGTCGAAAAATACCTGAACGGGCGCGGCTTGCGGATTCTCGGCGCGCTCGACCGCGTCGCGCAACGGCACGGCAGCACGCCGGCCGCGATCGCGCTTGCATGGCTGATGGCGCGCCCGAGCGTTACGGCCCCTATTGCGAGCGCAACCTCGGTCCAGCAGTTGAAGAGCCTGGTCGCGGCCGTCCAGCTGTCCCTCGCCGCCGACGATATTCGTGAGCTGGACGAAGCGAGCGCCTGATAAGGCGAACACCTCGGCCGCCAACGCGGGGGCGATCCGCGCCAGGGAAAAGCCTGGCGCAATCGGTAAACCCCTGGTAGGATGGGGAGTTTCCTGATATGATCGGGAGTGAATTGAGATCTTTGCCTGTTTCGTCAGTGTTCTTCGTTGATGAAAGGTTGGCGAAACGGCAACAGACGCGGCTTTTGCATTACGTCTGTCCGCGTTCCGCGGTGAACTCCCCACCTCTCTTTTCCGGCCTCCGTGGCCGCTTTGCCTCTCGCTTCATTCGTGGTTTGGCCGGGGTTGTTTATCAGCCTCGCGTTTGCCTGTTACTGGCCATGAATCGAAGCGACCGGAGGGCCGGCGCGTGAGTGGTGACCTGAGCGGTTACCGCCATGCAATTAAACCCGTATCTAGTGATTGAGTTAGGAATTACATGACGACGATTCTTCTGAAGGAAAACGAGCCGTTCGAAGTGGCAATTCGCCGCTTTCGTCGCGCAATCGAAAAGAATGGCCTGATCGCTGAACTGCGTGAACGCCAGTCGTACGAAAAGCCGACCACGGCTCGCAAGCGCAAGAAGGCAGCAGCTGTTAAGCGCCTGCACAAGCGTCTGCGCAGCCAGATGCTGCCGAAAAAGCTGCACTAAACACGCTTTTTAGATACGCCGAACGGCGGTGTGAGCTTCGAATGAAGCCACATCGCCGTTTTGCTTTTACGGCGTCCGATTTTGCCCCTGCGTACAGCCGTTACGCCGCGCTCCTCAGCCGCTCGGCCGACAGCCCGAACTCGCGCGCGATCGAGCCCAGCCGGTCGTGCCACTCCCATGTGCCGAACACGTCGTGCACGTTTTGCAGGCAACTGAGCAAAGCGATGGTCACCGGATCGCATACGTTGATGCGGGCGCGAAGCAGCGCTTTTTTCAGCGCGGCCAAGCCGACATCCATGTAAGCGGGCACTTCGGCCAGTGGCTTGCCGATGAAGCGCACCGGAACGCCTTCCATTGCGGTCATGTAATCGCGCGGCTTGATCAGGTTGCCGACCGGGCAGCCGCCGCAATAGCCACGGTAGGCGCCGCCGCCCCTTGGTAGCAATGCAGCGCGTTTCTGTTCGAACAGATGCGTGACGGACTGATCGTAAATGTCCTGGTGGGTCAGGAAGCTAAGTGTTTTCATGGTTGGTCTCCCGCGTCCGAGGCGGTAGTTATTTGTTGTTGAGCGCGCATCGCGTGAGCGCATGGCGACGAGTATCCGCCGTGCGTCGTCCGACGAAGGGCCGACTACGGGCATGAAAGGGCGCCAATTCACGCGTTTGCGCCTCCCGCGGACGCCGTGGCCTCACCTCGCCTTCCGACCACGCCCCTTCTTGCCCAGCGACACGCATCGCTCACGACACATGCAGGTCGTCTCATGATCGTTGACCATGCCGACCGCCTGCATGAATGCGTAGCAGATCGTCGAACCGACAAATTTGCAACCGTAGCGCTTGAGCGCCTTGCTTAGCGCGTCCGATACTTCCGTCGACGCAGGTGCATGCTTATACGAAGCCCATTCGTTCTGAATCGGCGTGTCGTCGACGAATGACCACACGAAGTTCGCGAGCGAGCCATGTTCGGCCTGAATCTGCTGCACAGCGCGCGCGTTCAGGATGGCCGCCTCGATTTTGCCGCGATGTCGAACGATGCTTTCATCGGCGACGAGCGCATCCACGCGCTTCGGCGTGAAGGCCGCGACCTTGTCGATGTCGAAGTCGGCGAATGCACGGCGGTAGCCGATGCGCTTGTTGAGGATCGTCGACCATGACAAACCGGCCTGCGCGCCTTCGAGCACGAGCATCTCGAACAGGTGCTGGTCGTCGCGCGAGGGCACACCCCATTCGGTGTCGTGGTACTGTGCGAGCGCTTCGCTCGATACCCAGTTGCATCGTTGTGTCACTGTCGTGCCCCCGCGTGGTCATGTCGTTCGCCAGCATAGCGGAAGCGGTGTACGCCGCAAGCTGGCCAATCGGCTAATTGCGCGATTCAAACTGACCTGCCACGCTAAGCGTTATTCACCCACGGAACTGATTCGATTCGATGAACCACGACTTCTTTCTGATCGGCGTCGACGGCGGCGGCACCGGCACGCGCGTCGTGCTCGGCGACGCGCAGGGCCGCGAACTGGCGCAAGCGGCAAGCGGCCCATCGGGCCTTGGGCTCGGCATCCCGCGCGCATGGCAGTCCATTCAGGCCGCCTGCGGCGAAGCGTTCCAGCAAGCCGGAGTCGCGCTGGACTGGTCGCGCTGCGTGCTCGGTTGCGGACTGGCGGGCGTCAACAATCGCGACTGGCTCGCCGAGTTTCACCGGCAGGCGCCGCGGCTCGCCGGACTGGCCGTCGAAACCGACGCCTACACGACCCTGCTCGGCGCTCACGACGGCGCGCCCGGCGTGATCGTCGCACTCGGCACCGGCAGCGTCGCGGCTTCGCTCGCGAGCGACGGCGAATTCCGCATGGCCAGCGGCTACGGCTTTCCATCGGGCGACGAAGCGAGCGGCGCGTGGCTCGGCCTCCGGCTGATCGTGCACGCGCAACAGGCGCTGGACGGCCGCGCTGCCGTCGACGATCTCACGCAAGCGCTGCTCGCGCATACCGGCGCGCGGGATCGCGACAGTCTCGTCGTGTGGCTGTGCACGGCCAACCAGACTGCCTACGCGCGGCTCGCGCCGATCGCGATCGAACACCGCGCACATCCGTTCGCGGCGCGGCTGCTCGGCGAGGCCGGCGTCGAAGTCGGCAAGATGATCGCTGCGCTGGACGCGACGGGCGCGCTGCCGGTCGCGTTATGCGGAGGCCTCGGTACGCCGTTGCGCGAGTACGTGCCGCAGGCGTATCAGGCGCGCCTGCGCGAGCCGCAGGCGGATTCGGTGCATGGCGGCTTGCAACTGGCGCGGCGCGAGGCGCAGCGGCTGGCTCGAGGAGACCTGTAAAATACCCGCTTTGACGCTGCCTCGACGGTTCAGCCGCCGTACTCACCATGTATAAAGTCATCGCCACGGATCTCGACGGCACACTGCTCAACGCCGATCACCAGGTAGACCCGTTCACGGTCGCCACGGTGCGCAAGCTCGAAAGCGACGGGCTGCAGTTCGTGATCGCCACCGGGCGGCATTACTGCGACGTCGCGGGCATCCGCGATCTGCTCGGCATCAATCCGTATCTGATCACGTCGAACGGCGCGCGCATTCACGCGCCTGACAACACGGTGATCCACGCCGACGATTTGCCGCCGGCGATCGTCCAGCGTCTCGTGCAGCCCGAAATTGTCGGCGCGCATGGTCGAGTGATCGTCAGTCTGTTTGCAGACGAGGCGTGGCTGATCGACCGAGACGCGCCCCATCTGCTGGAATTTCACCAGGATTCCGGCTTCACGTACGAAGTGACCGACCTGCCGAAGCACGATGGCGTCGACATTGCCAAGGCGCTGTATATCGGCGACCCCGCCGATCTCGCGCAGGTGGCCGCCAATCTGGAGCGCGACTTCGGCGAACGACTGTACGTGACGTATTCATTGCCGGATTGTCTCGAAGTGATGACCGCGAATGTGTCGAAGGGGCGCGCCCTGCAGATCGTGCTCGAGCGTCTCGGTGTCGACGCGTCGCACTGCGTCGCGTTCGGCGACAACATGAACGATATCGATCTGCTCGAGACGGCCGGCCATCCATTCATGATGAACAACGCCAATCCCGATCTGATCACCCGCCTGCCGCATGTGCCGCGCATCGGCAACAATTTCGAGGCGGGCGTTGCGCATCATCTGCGCAAACTGTTTGCGCTCAACGACGAACTGGCATCTTGAACCGTAGTCACTGCGATTGAAAGCGGCCCGCATCCACTCGCGTGGATGCGGGCCGCAAAAGTTGCTCGCGAAGCGCGCAGCGTGCGCTCCGCTTGCGCTCGTCAATCCCGCCAGCCGCGGTGCTCGCCTCGATTGTCATGACCCCAGCGACGGTTGTCGTGACCCCAGCCGCGATCATCGCGGTGATAGTCGCGGTAGTAGTCACCACGCGCATAGCGATGATCCCAGCCGCCGTAATACACCGGCTCCGGCGCGGCGTAGACGCTCACGGGCGCGGCATAAACCGGGGCGCCGAGCGATAGGCCGACGCTCAGATCCGTATGTGCCTGCGCGACACCGCATGCGCCCGCCGCGAGTCCGGCAGCAACCAGCAAGTGAGTGACGATGCGTTTCATATTGGTCTCTCCTGTGAGGCGACGTAGGTTTGTCGCACAGGACCAATGTACGCACTCGAGGCGGGCTGGACTGCGACCAGATGTTACGGACTGCAAGCATCGTCGAAGTCATCGAAGCCAGGAAAAACGCTCGCGCGGACGTTGCGCGCAAATACCTTACTTCGCTTGCAGCCGCGCCCCACGGGGCTTTGCGGCCGGTCAATTCAAGCCGGCAGACGGCTCTTCGCGCACGCTCGCGGCTTGCCGCGCCGGCGCACGTAAACACGGCTTACATCTGTATTGCTCAATTAATCCGCCGCGGGCGCCGAAGCGGCCGAAGTTGCGGAAGAGGCCGCCCCTGCCGAAGATGCCGACACTCCCGGCAAGGCCGCGCAAGGGCAATCGGTTGCCCGCCCGTCGAGCCCTTCGCGATCGTGTTTGAAGCTCGCGCGCGGCGTGCCGTTCTGCCAGTCGAGTCGGACGATGTAAATGCTGTCGAAGTCGTCGCTTTGCCATTTCGGCACGTCGGCCGCGCGACCGCCATGCGTGCTCAACATCTGCCGCAACAGCTTCTCGATCAGCTTGTGCTCCCAGGCAACGACGATCAGCTTGCCGCGATTGGCCGGGTCGACGAGCGCGTTGCCGAGCTGGTCGATCTGCGCAAAACCGTACGGTGTTTGGACCGGCATCTGGAATTGAATCGCGGTCGGTTCGATCGTCGCGAGCGGGCGCACGTAATAGTACGGATGACCGCCGTCGTCTTTTTGCTGGCCGGGGTCGGGCGCGTAGATCGCATCGGGTTTGCCGAATTTGGCGGCGATCACGGCCGGCAACGCGAGCGCACGGTTGAGCCCCTGGCAGTCTAGCTGGCCATACCCCTGCGCGGGTTTCTCGCCGTGTCGAACGAATACGAGGGTTTCGATATTGCCGCCCGCCGCGGCAACGACGGTCGCCGTGTTCATCGCCGCGGACGCGGCCGGCAACGTCATCGTGCTCGCGCACAGGCCGCCGAGCGACAGTGCGACGCCATGCAGGAATCCGCGGAAACGGTTCATCGAAAGCACCTGTGCGAGGCTGGGAAGTCGCCCGATTCTAGCAGCGGTGCCCTCCGGCACGCGGCCGGCGCGGCATTCATATCGCATTGGCGAGCGCAATGAATAATGGGCGCCGAGGCGCCCATTCATGCCGACTACGCGACGATCGCGAGACCGGCGCGTCGAACTGGCCGTCAGTCGAGCGCCAGCCTGCGCGCATCGCTGCTGCGATCGTCAGCGATCAGCGGATAGACGACACCCGCGATCACCGCACCGATGATCGGCGCAACCCAGAACAGCCACAGCTGATCGATCGCCGCGCCGCCGACGAATAGCGCCGGGCCCGTCGAGCGCGCCGGATTGACCGCCGTGTTGGTGACAGGAATCGAGACCAGATGGATCAGCGTCAGGCACAGGCCGATCGCGATGGGCGCGAAGCCGGCCGGCGCGCGGCGGTCGGTCGCGCCGAGAATCACGAACAGGAAGAAGCCAGTCATGACCACTTCGCAAATGAAAGCAGCGGCGAGCGAGTAGTGACCCGGCGATTGCTCGCCGTAACCGTTCGTCGCGAAGCCGCTCGCGACGAGGTCGAAGCCAGGCTTGCCCGACGCGATCAGCGACAGTACGAATGCGCCGAGCACCGCGCCGACCACCTGCGCGACGACATAGGGCAGAAGATCGCGCACCGGAAATCGGCCGGCGACGGCCAGTCCGACGCTCACCGCCGGATTCAGGTGGCAGCCCGAAATGTGGCCAATCGCAAAAGCCATCGTCAGCACGGTCAGGCCGAAGGCCAGCGACACGCCGACGAAGCCGATGCCCAATCCGTGAAACGGCCCGGCGAAGTTGGCGGCGAGGACCGCGCTGCCGCAGCCTCCGAGCACGAGCCAGAAGGTGCCGAACAATTCGGCAACGAGGCGCTTTGACAACTGCATGTTTGGCGATCCTAAAAAGAATGGGTACTTCAGAAGCACGCATCGAAAAGGGCGAGTACGTACCTTGAGCGCGCAATTCTAGGCAGACAGCGCCAAATCGGGTGTCAAAGATTGTCAAACCGCACAGAATTTATAAACTATTGCGAGATAAAGCGCAGGTTTTACAATTCACACTCTTTAATAATTATCAGAGGAAAATTCGCTAAACCGGTATTAGTCGCCATTGCGAATTTTTATAATTGCAGCTAGTCTGCGGTCGAATGAGTTCTAGAAAAGGGGAGAACCGAATGTCTCAATATGCAGACCTCAAGGCGCAGATTGCCAAATTGCAGGCACAGGCAGAAGAAGCGCGACGCACGGAAATCGACAATGTCGTCGCCGACATCCGCCAAAAGATCGCCGAATACGGTCTGACCGCGCAGGATCTCGGTTTCGCGGTCGCCGCCAAGCGCGGCCGGCCGCCCAAGAAGACGCCGCTGCCGGCGAAATATCAGGACCCGAAGTCGGGCAATACATGGAGCGGGCGCGGCAAGCCGCCCAAATGGATCGTCGGCAAGAATCGCGAGCGATTTCTGATTGGCTCGGCGTGACGCCCGCCCGACCTGATGTGAGACGGGGTGAAGGCGGTCTGAAGGTTTCTTTGCTGTTTGACTTATTCGCCGCTCGCAAATCCACCGTGGAAGCGCAACCATCCCTGTATTAAAAAAGCCGCATACAGGGCGGCTTTTTCGCGTCCGGCAGCCAAAAGACTTCGTTTTTCGCTCGCGCAAACGATTCCGATGCCGGACTCGCCGCTATTGCGGCGTTATAAGCGAAGGTTCACAGCGCCGCTTCAATGCGGGCCGAAAACGGCCAGCCGTAAAAGCGCCGGCCGTTTTCAGGCGCGCCTAGCCGACCGCGACCTGGCGCAATACCGGGCGTCGCGACGTTTCAATCAAGGCGGAATAGCCGTCGATATAGTTCTGCGCCATCGTTTTCGAACTGAAGCGGCGTTCGAACTGGGCGCGGATTTCGATGCGCGACAGCTCGTCGAGACGCTGCAGAGCCGCTACCGCGCCTTGCACGTCCTCGACGATATAGCCGGTCACGCCGTGGTCGATCACCTCAGGCACGGAGCCGCGGTTGAACGCGATAACCGGCGTGCCGCAGGCCATCGACTCGATCATCACGAGGCCGAACGGCTCGGACCAGTCGATCGGGAACAGCAGCGCCTTCGCGCCCGACAGAAACTCGGGTTTCTGCGCCTCGTTGATCTCGCCGACGAACTCGACATGCGCCATCGACAGCAGCGGCTCGATCTCGCGCTTGAAGTACTCCATGTCGACCTTGTCCACCTTGGCGGCGATCTTCAGCGGCAGACCGCTTTGCGCGGCGATCCTGATAGCTGTATCGACGCGTTTTTCCGGGCAGATGCGGCCGAGGAACGCGAGATATTCGGGCTTCTTGTGCGGCTGCGGCGTCAGCAACTGGTCCGGCAGACCGTGATAGATCGTGTTGAGCCAGTTGGCCTGCTGCAGCGGCAGACGCTGCGAATCCGAAATCGACACGACCGGCACGTGCGAGAACGCGTCGAACACCGGCTGTAATTCCGGCAGGTCGAGACGACCGTGCAGCGTGGTCACGAACGGCGTGTCCATCGTCGTGAACAGGGGGAACGGCAGGTAGTCGAGATGGAAGTGCAGCACGTCGAACTCGTGCGCGATCTTGCGGACCTTTTCCATCATCAGCACGTGCGGCGCCAATGCATCGCGAATCGTCGGATCGAGGCGCAGCGCACGCGGCCAGCATGCCTCGAGATTGGCGGACGTGACGGAGTCGCCGCTCGCGAACAGCGTGACGTCATGGCCGAGCTCGACCAGCGCTTCGGTCAGATACGACACGACACGTTCGGTGCCGCCATAGAGTTTCGGTGGGACAGCTTCGTAGAGCGGCGCGACTTGTGCGATTCGCATGCGTTTTCTCCTGTGTCGATCAGAGTTAGCGCTGTGGCGCCGACCCGGATCCCATGCGGATTTTTGATACTTACCGGGGCTTCGTACGACGGCTGAATGGCGCGTGGTACGTCTGCCTAACCGGACGGTTGGGCGCGGCTTGCCCCGCCCGAGGGTGCTCCGAAATAGCTATCGGGTAATCCCTTAGCCTTCATTATCGGGATCGACCGCGGTAATTCGAGTTATTTTTCAAACGCTTAATGTTGTTACAGCGCGAAACATGGACCGTTACAGCTGCCGCGCAAGGTCGAGCAGCCAACAGGTCCCCATAATCGGGAAGCGTAATTCCACCGACTCAATCAAGCTCGACAGGCGAAATGCACCGTAGCAAGCGGCGGACCCGAGGGTCGGATGAGCCGGGAAAGATCTCTAACCGAGCCAGATTGCAGCCGGGTGAAAACGTCTTATAATTCTTTTCCACCGTTTTACGGTGCGGCGGTGAAGTTCTGAAAACTCACCATCCGGTACACGCCGCAGCCGTATAAATTCCCAGCGCGCATCGTCAGTCCCGCCCCGCGCATCAATTCGGCCCAATTCGTGCCTCGCCGCAACCCGGGTTGTAGGAATAATTCCTACACAAATGACGGATTAATCCGTCACCCAGCTGGGGTGTCTCTCCGATTTTCGGCTGTGCCCCCTTTCGAGACAATGCTTGCAAGACCAGAGACGAGCGGATTCGCGCGGATTCAGCGCGCGCGTTCGAGCAAACGTTTCCGCAAAAATCGGCCTGACCAGCCGGGCATACGAACGGGGGAAATCATGAGCACGACTAGCCATATGCTCAGTGAGATCAGGGAAGTCAATCTTTCCTATCTGCTGCTCGCCCAGCGTCTGCTGCGCGAAGACAAGCCGATGGGCATGTTCCGCATGGGTATTTCGGACCAGCTGGCCGACGTGCTCGCCAATCTGTCGTTGGCGCAGACCGTCAAGCTCGCGGCGTCCAACCAGATGCTGTGCCGCTTCCGCTTCGACGATCACGCGGTGCTGACCGCCCTCGCGGACAAGGACAAGTCCAGCGCGATCGCGCAGGCTCATTCGGCGATCCTGATGGCGAGCCAGCCGGTCGAGCAGATCGGCTGATGGCCAGTAAGAGCGTCGTACTCGAAGTCCGGGAAATCACCCTCGCGATCGAGCTGATCGAACTGGGCGCGCGTCTGCAATTGCTGGAGGCGGAAACCAGCCTGTCGCGCGACCGGCTCGTCAAGCTGTACAAGGAATTGAAAGGGGTGTCGCCGCCCAAGGGCATGCTGCCGTTTTCGACCGACTGGTTCATGACCTGGCAGCCGAACTTTCATTCGTCGCTGTTCTACAACATCTACCGTTTCATGGCCGGTCACGGCGGCTGCCGCGCGATCGAATCGATCGTGAAGAGCTACCGGCTGTATCTCGAGCACGTGCAGTTGCACGACGACGAGCCGGTGCTCAGTCTCACGCGCGCCTGGACGCTCGCGCGCTTCTTCGACTCGGGCATGCTGCAGATGAGCGCCTGCCGCCGCTGCGGCGGCCACTTCGTCGCGCACGCGCACGATCCGCAGCACGGGTTCGTTTGCGGGCTGTGTCAGCCGCCGTCGCGCGCGGGCAAGACGAAGAAGGCGGCGCAAACGCGGGCCGAGCGGCAAATCGCCGTCGCCGGAGTCCCGGCCGGGGTGCCGCAAGTGACCGACGCGCGAGCTCACGAGGCCCGCTGCCCCGCCCCCACGTTCGATACCCTCGTCACCGCCGAAGTCTGAGCAGCACGCGTTGAGGCAGCGCAAGCCTCTGGTTTACACCGGACTCGAGCGCCGTCTTTTTCCCCAAAGTTTTCCGCCTCGGTGCCGTAAACCTGACTAACGACGGTAACCGTCGCTTTTTTGTGAGGGCTCGGCAGTGCTGATTTTCGTGGGAACACTCGTGACGCTGTTGTCCGTTTTCGGCGGTTACGCGCTCGAAGGCGGCCATCTCGGCGCGCTGCTGCAACCCGTCGAGGTGCTGATGATCGTCGGCGCCGGAGTCGGCGCATTCATTCTCGGTAACGGGATGAAGACGATCCGGGCGACACTGCGCGTCATTCCGACCCTGTTCAAGGGCGCGAAGTACAACAAGGACGTCTACATGGAGCTGATGGGGCTCCTGTACGTGCTGCTCGCGAAAGCGCGCAAGGAAGGCACGCTGACGCTCGAAGCCGACATCGACGATCCGTCGAAGAGCCCGATCTTCACGCAGTACCCGAAGATCCTCGCCGACAAGCACATCATCGAGTTCCTGACCGACTACCTGCGGCTGATGGTCGGCGGCAACATGAATGCATTCGAGATCGAAAGCCTGATGGACGAGGAGATCGAGACGCACCACCAGGAAGGCGAGGCGCCCGCGCACGCGCTGACCAAGGTCGGCGACGCGATGCCGGCGTTCGGTATCGTCGCCGCGGTGATGGGCGTCGTGCACACGATGGCCTCGGCCGACAAGCCGCCCGCGGTGCTCGGTGAAATGATCGCGCAGGCGCTCGTCGGCACGTTCCTCGGCATTCTGCTTTCGTACGGGCTGATCGGGCCGCTCGCCAGCGTCGCCGAGCAGCGCGTGACCGAGTCGACCAAGATGTTCCAGTGCATCAAGGTGACGATCCTCGCGAGCCTGAACGGCTACGCGCCGGCGATCGCGGTCGAGTTCGGCCGCAAGGTGCTGTTCTCGACCGAGCGCCCGTCGTTCGCCGAGCTCGAAGAGCACGTGCGCCGCGTCAAGGCGAAATAAGCAGGCGACGGGAACCGAACCGATGAGCAGCAAGGACAAAGACCGCGCAATCGTCGTCAAGCGCAGCACGCCGAAAAAGTCCGGTCATCACGGCGGCGCGTGGAAGCTCGCGTACGCGGACTTCATGACCGCGATGATGGCGTTCTTCCTGCTGATGTGGCTGCTGAGTTCGGCCTCCACCGTGCAGCTGAAAGGTATCGCCGACTACTTCAACCAGCCGTTGAAGATCACGCTGTGGGGCGGCGATCGCAGCGCCGAAGACTCGAGCATCCTGAAGGGCGGCGGTCGCGACATCTCGACCGACGCGCAGGGCGTGACCCGCTCGACCGACGGCAGCAGCAGCCGCGCCGAGCGCACCGCGTCGCATAACGACGACGACTCCGTGAAGCAGCTGACGGGCGCGCTCGAACGCCAGGAACAGGTGCGTCTGCACGACCTGCAGGTCAAGCTGATGGCCGCGATCGAGGCGAACCCGGTGCTGCGCCAGTTCAAGCAGCAGATCCGCATCGACTCGACGCTGACCGGCCTGCGCATCGAGATCGTCGACTCGCAGAAGCGGCCGATGTTCGCGACCGCACGCGACGTCGTCGAGCCGTACATGCGCGACATCCTGCGCGAGATCGGCCACACGCTGAACGACGTGCCGAACCGCATCATCGTTCAGGGCCATACCGACGCCGTGCCGTACGCGGGCGGTGAGAAGGGCTATAGCAACTGGGAGCTGTCGGCCGACCGCGCCAACGCATCGCGGCGCGAGCTGGTCGCGGGCGGCATGGACGAAGCGAAGGTAATGCGCGTGCTCGGTCTCGCGTCGACGCAGAACCTGAACAAGGCGGACCCGCTCGATCCGGAAAACCGTCGCATCAGCATCATCGTGTTGAACAGGAAGTCCGAGGAGGCGCTCGATCACGACGACTCCACGACGACGACCCTGTCGGACGACGCAGCGGGCTCGAAGCCGCTGCTGCAAAGACTTGCGCAGCCGGTGACGGCTGCACCGAAGTTGCCGGCGGCGGCGCCGCCGGCCCAGTAACAGACCGCGGCCGCCGGGCCGCGGCCCGCGCCCGACCGGCGCGCACCGCCCGGCGGCCCAGTGTTAAGCGCAGCGAGGTTTTCATGATCAGGCACATCCTGGCAATCGACGATTCGGCATCGATGCGGCAGATCCTCGCCGCGACGCTGACGGGCGCCGGCTATGAAGTCACGCTCGCGGCGGACGGCAACGAAGGGCTCGAAAACGCGCTCGCGATGGCGTTCGATCTCGTGTTGACCGACCAGCACATGCCCGGCAAGACCGGTCTCGATCTGATCACCGCGCTGCGCGGAAATCCGGCCTATCAGGCGACGCCCATCCTCGTCCTCACGACGGAATCGGGCGAACCCTTCAAAGAGGCGGCGCGCGCGGCGGGCGCGACCGGCTGGATCGAAAAGCCGCTCGACCCGGACCTGCTGACCGAGCTGGTGGCGGCGCTGGCCGAACCGGACCCGGCTTGATCCGCGTCATCAGCACCTTTAGACACAGTACAGATAGCTCTCGACGCGCCTCTACGGCGACTCACGCCAGACAGGCACTCTCGCGGTGAACCAGGCATGACACTCGACATCACACAGTTCTATCAGACGTTCTTCGACGAAGCGGACGAACTGCTCGCGCAGATGGAGCAATTGCTGCTCAATCTCGACGTGGCCCACCCGGACCCCGAAGACCTCGCGGCGATCTTTCGCGCCGCGCATTCGATCAAGGGCGGCGCGGCGACGTTCGGTTTCACCGCGCTCACCGAGACCACGCACATTCTCGAGTCGCTGCTCGATCGCGCGCGCAACAACGAGCTGGTGCTGCGCAAGGACATGATCGACACGTTCCTCGAAACCAAGGACGTGCTGTCCGGCCAGCTCGCCGACTATCGCGCGAGCGCCGAGCCCGATGCGGCGGTGGCGCGCGCGATCTGCGCGAAGCTGGAGCAGCTGCACGCGGAAAGCCGCATGGGCGGCGCGCCGGCAGCGGCGGCGAGCGCCGAAACCGCGCCGGCCGTGAGCGCCCCCGCGCCCGCAGCAGCGCAGGCGACGGCAACCCAAACAACAACACAAGCAACCGCGGTACAGCAGCAAGGCGGCACCCCGCCCGAGCACGTCGTCGAACAGGCGGTGCAGGCGGCGGGCGAATGGATCGACGGCGAACCGGCACAGACCGGACAAGCCGCGGGCACGGCCGACAGCGCCGGCCCACATCTGAAAATTACGCTACGGGGCGTGGGAGAGAAAGACCAGGAACTGCTCACCGAAGAGCTGGGCAACCTGGGCAACATCGTCGGGCAGGTCAAGAGCGGCAGCGATCTGACGCTGTGGCTCTCGAGCGACGTATCTTCCGACGACATCATCGCCGTGTGCTGCTTCGTGATCGACGAAAGTCAGATCACGATCGGCCGTGGCACCGCGCCGGTGGACGACGCGCAGCAGGGCGAACCTGGAACGCCCGACGCTGCCGCTCCGACACCGGCGCAATCCGCGCAATCCGCGCAGGTCGCGCCCGCCGCTCCCGCGGCGCAAGCGCAGGCGCAGCCGGTCCTTCACACGGAGTCCGCAGCATCGGCGACCCCGGCGGCCCTCACCGCTGCGCCCGCAAGCGCGCCCGGTCACGCGGACAGCATCGAGCCGCCGCCAGCGGCACCCGCGGCGGCTCAGGCGGCGGCCAAACCGGCTTCGGCCGCGTCCGCCGATCCGGACCGCAAGGCGGCCCGTCCGGCCGCCGCGGCGGCCGGCGGCGAAGGCAGCTCGATTCGCGTCGGCGTCGAGAAGGTCGATCAGCTGATCAATCTGGTCGGCGAGCTGGTGATCACGCAGGCGATGCTCGCGGAGACCACCAGCACGTTCGATCCGGCGCTGCACGACCGGCTCTTCAACGGCATGGCGCAACTCGAGCGCAACGCGCGCGATCTGCAGGAAGCGGTGATGTCGATCCGCATGATGCCGATGGATTACGTGTTCAGCCGCTTCCCGCGTCTGGTGCGCGATCTCGCGGCGAAACTCGGCAAGGAGGTCGAACTCGTCACCTTCGGTCAGGCGACCGAACTCGACAAGAGCCTCATCGAACGGATCATCGACCCGTTGACGCACCTCGTGCGCAACAGTCTCGACCACGGCATCGAAACCGTCGAGGCGCGGCGCGCGGCGGGCAAGGATTCGACCGGTCAGCTGGTGCTGTCGGCGGCGCACCACGGCGGCAACATCGTCATCGAGGTCAGCGACGACGGCGCGGGCCTGCGCCGCGACAAGATTCTCGCGAAGGCGGCCAAGCAGGGCATGCAGGTCAGCGACACGATGAGCGACGAGGAAGTCTGGAACCTGATCTTCCTGCCGGGCTTCTCGACCGCGGAGCAGGTCACCGACGTGTCCGGCCGCGGCGTCGGCATGGACGTGGTGAAGCGCAACATCCAGTCGATGGGCGGTCACGTCGAGATCACGTCGCACGCGGGCAAGGGCAGCACCACGCGGATCGTGCTGCCGCTCACGCTCGCGATCCTCGACGGCATGTCGGTGAAGGTCGGCAACGAGATCTTCATCCTGCCGCTGAACTTCGTGATGGAGTCGCTGCAACCGCGAGCCGAAGACATTTACACGGTCGCCAACGGCGAGCGCGTGGTGCGCGTGCGCGGCGAATACCTGCCGCTCGTCGCGCTGCACGAGGTGTTCAACGTGTCGGATGCGAAGCAGGAGCCGACCCAGGGCATCGTCACGATCATGCAGACCGAGGGACGGCGCTTCGCGATGCTGATCGATGAACTCGTCGGCCAGCAGCAGGTGGTCGTGAAGAATCTGGAAACGAACTACCGCAAGGTGCACGGCATTTCCGCGGCGACCATTCTGGGCGACGGCAGCGTCGCGCTGATCGTGGACGTCGCGGCGCTGAACCGCGAATCGCGTCATGCGCATGGGCATGCGCAGGCGATGAGCCTCGCCTAACGCACGCAGCAAACGCGGCACTGACAGACATCGCAACACAACTTCAACTCAATTCATCCCAACCGTTTGGGGGCTAACGTGGCAGAAGTCCAATCCATCAATTCGAGCGTCGCAAACGCGAGCGGTACGAATGGCCGCCGCGACGCGCAGGCGGACGCCGGCGGTCAGGAATTCCTCGTCTTCACGCTCGGCGCGGAAGAGTACGGCATCGACATCCTGAAGGTGCAGGAAATCCGCGGCTACGACAACGTGACGCGCATCGCCAACGCGCCCGAGTTCATCAAGGGCGTGATCAACCTGCGCGGCATCATCGTGCCGATCGTCGACATGCGGATCAAGTTCCATCTCGGCCGCGTCGAGTACGACCATCAGACCGTCGTGATCATCCTGAACGTCGCGCATCGCGTGGTCGGCATGGTCGTGGACGGCGTGTCGGACGTGCTGACGCTCGCGGTCGATCAGATCATGCCGGCGCCGGAATTCGGCGCGACGCTGACGACCGAATACCTGACCGGTCTCGGCACGGTCGACGGCCGCATGCTGATCCTGATGGACATCGAGAAGCTGATGACCAGCTCCGAGATGTCGCTGACCGAAACGCTCGGCGTCTGAGCGCAGGCAGTAACGGAACCAGGCACAAGGAGCATCGAAATGCTGAGCAGGTGGTCGATCCGCACGTCGCTGACGATGGTGGGGATTCTTCTGGCGACGCTGACCGTGGTGGTCGGCGCGCTCGGGCTGACCGCGCTGAATCGCGCGAGCGGCTCGCTCGATCGCATCGCACGCGGCGAACTGGTCGCGATTCATGCGCTCGACGATGCGTCGGCGTATCTGTTGCGTTCGCGCATCGCGATCGATCGCTTCAACACGCTGACGGCCGCCGGTAACGCGGACGAGGCGAAGAAGGCGCTCGATCGCGCGCAGGAGCTGCTCGGCAAGAGCAAGCAGAGCTGGCAGGCGTATCTCGACGCGCCGAAGCACCGCGTCGAGCAGGCCTTGCTCGACGATGTGCTCGCGAAGCATACGACGGTGATGCACGACGGCGTCGACGTCGAATTCGCCGCGTTGAACGCGAACAATCTCGACGCGTATCACGCGGTCGCGGACACGAAGATCAGCCCGATGTTCATCGCCTACGACGCGGCCGCCGCCGCGGTGATCCAGGCGTTGCGGCAGAGCGTGGCCGATCAGGAAACGAGCGCGCAGTCGAGCGCGTCGCTGATGATCATGCTGATCGGCGTGACCACGGTGCTCGCGCTGCTGGTGGTGGTCGGCATCCGTTTCGCGCTGCGCGGTCTCATCGTGCAGCCGCTGAACGACGCGACCGCGTGCTTCGAGCGGATCGCTGGGGGCGACCTGTCCACCCCCGTCGAGGTGTTCAGCAACAATGAAATCGGCCGCCTGTTCGCGGGCATCAAGCGGATGCAGGAAAGCCTCGCGACGATGGTGCGCGCAGTCCGCAGCGGCACCGAATCGATCGACACCGGCGCGCGCGAAATCGCGATGGGCAACACCGATCTGTCGCAGCGCACCGAGCAGCAAGCGGCGTCGCTACAGGAAACCGCATCGAGCATGGATCAACTGACCGGCACCGTGCGGCAGAACACCGAGAACGCGCGCCAGGCGAGCCAGCTCGCCGTCAACGCGTCGGACATCGCGACGCGCGGCGGCGACGTGGTGAGCCAGGTCGTCACGACGATGCAGCAAATCGCGACCAGTTCGAACAAGGTCGTCGACATTATCGGCGTGATCGAGGGCATCGCGTTCCAGACCAACATCCTCGCGCTGAACGCGGCGGTCGAAGCCGCACGCGCCGGCGAACAGGGCCGCGGCTTCGCGGTCGTCGCGGGCGAAGTGCGCAGCCTCGCGCAGCGCAGCGCGAGCGCCGCCAAGGAGATCAAGGAGCTGATCGGCGATTCGGCCGACAAGGTCAGGAGCGGCTCCGAGCTGGTCGGCCGCGCGGGCACGACGATGGACGAAATCGTGCAGGCGGTGCGTCGCGTGACCGACATCATGGGCGAGATCAGCGCGGCGTCGGAAGAGCAGTCGGGCGGCATCGAGCAGGTCAACCGCGCGGTCGTGCAGATGGATTCGGTCACGCAGCAGAACGCGGCGCTGGTCGAACAGGCGGCGGCCGCGGCGGCGTCGCTCGAAGATCAGACGCGGCAGTTGCAGGCGGTGCTGGGCGGCTGGAAGGTAACCGGCACGCCGGCGCGTCGGAGCGCGCCGCCGACGCGTGCGCAGACGCCCGCGCGGCTCGCCAGGGCTACACCGCAAGCGGCGAGCGCGGCGACTCCGGTGAACCCGGTGGGCGCGAGCAAGGAATCGAAGGCAACCGCGGCGAGCGCCGCGACCCCGACGCAGCACGACGCAGCCGCACGCGTCGAACCGGTATTGAAGCCCCGGCCGGCCGCAGCCGCGGCTCGCGTCACGACCGACACGCCCACGCGCGCCGCTCCGCCGGGCACGGCGAAGGCGAGTTCGGACGCGGACTGGGAAACGTTTTAGGCAACGGCAGGGTGACATGTGGTCAACCGGCATCGCGCCCGCGGATGGGCGAAGCATCGAAGCACGCACAGTACGCGTGTCGCGAGCCGGCCATATGGCGATGGTACTCGCGGGAGGGCGCGACCCCGCGACGACAATTCCTACCTCCCAGGCAGTCCGGCTGGGCGGCGAGCGTGATGGCTCATATCGCAGACAGGAATTTTCATGATGGCAACGCGCGCAACACAACGCCCCGCGCGGGCAGCACCTGACGGCACAGAGCCGGCCAGGTCCGTCGAGACGGGCCGCGATTTCGAATTTACGGCGGCGGATTTCGCCCGCATCCGCGAGCTGATTCATCGCGGGGCGGGCATCTCGCTGTCGGACCACAAGCGCGACATGGCGTATAGCCGCCTCGCGCGCCGCTTGCGGGCGCGCGGCATCGATACGTTCCGGCAGTATCTCGATCTGCTCGAAGCGGAAAACGATCCGGCCGAGTGGGAAGCGTTCACCAATGCCCTGACCACCAACCTCACGGCGTTTTTTCGCGAAGCCCATCACTTTCCGATCCTCGCCGAGTTCGTGCCGCGCCGTGCGCAACCGGTGTCCGTGTGGTGCTCGGCGGCATCGACGGGCGAGGAGCCGTACTCGATCGCGATGACGCTGATCGAAGCGCTCGGCGACAGCGGCGCGCGCCAGGCGTCGGTGCTCGCGACCGACATCGACACCCAGGTGCTCGCGAAGGCCGAGGCCGGCGTCTACCAGTTCGACCAGGTCAAGCACCTGTCGCCCGAGCGGTTGAAGCGCTTCTTCCTGAAGGGCACGGGCGCGCATGGGGGGATGGTCAAGGTGCGTCCCGAAGTGCGCGCGCTCGTGCGCTTCGAGCAACTGAACCTGACCAATCGCGATTACCAGTTGCGCACGCAGTTCGACGCGATCTTCTGCCGCAACGTGATGATCTATTTCGACAAGCCGACGCAGGCGCAGGTGCTGACGCGCTTCGAGCCGCTGATGAAACCGGGCGGCCTGTTGTTCGCCGGCCATTCGGAAAACTTCACGTACGTGACGCAAGCGTTCCGGCTGCGCGGCCAGACCGTCTACGAACTGACCCGCGACGTGGGCGGCATTCGCGCGCCGTCGCGCGCCAACGCGCCTGACGCGCATGACGCGCATCAATCGAGCGGGGTGGCCGCATGAGCAGCACGCTGCCGATCGCTTCGAACCTGTACTACGACAACCACTTCCAGCGCCCCGGCGTGAAGCTGTTGCCCAACGAGTTCTATACGACGAGCGAAGACATGGTGCTCGTAACCGTGCTCGGCTCGTGCGTCGCGGCCTGCATCCAGGACCGCACCGCGGGCATCGGCGGCATGAATCACTTCATGCTGCCCGACGACGGCGCCGACGTCGCGCAGGCCGCGTCGGACTCGATGCGCTACGGCGCGTACGCGATGGAAGTGCTGATCAACGAACTGATCAAGGCGGGCGGGCGGCGCGAGCGCTTCGAGGCCAAGGTGTTCGGCGGCGGCGCGGTGCTCGCGGGCATGACGACGATGAACATCGGCGATCGCAACTCCGAGTTCGTGCGCCGCTATCTGGCCACCGAAAAGATCCGCATCGTCGCCGAGGACCTGCAGGGCTCGCACCCGCGCAAGGTCGCGTTCATGCCGCGCACCGGTCAGGTGATGGTGAAGAAATTGCGCTTGCAACAGGAAGCGGGCGTCGCCGAGCGCGAGCAGGCGCTCGTGCTGCAAAGCGCCGAAGCACGCGCGGAGCGGCTCGCCGCCGCGCGCAAGCGGGTCGAGCTGTTCGCGAAGCCGGCCGCCGCCGCCGCGCGGCCGAGAATCGAACTGTTCGGCGCGAGCCCGCGCCCGACTCATTCCAACAACGCCAGAACCACAGAGGAGGCGTGAGCGCTGTGCAAAAGATCAAGGTATTGTGCGTCGACGATTCGGCGCTGATCCGCAGCCTGATGACCGAAATCATCAATAGCCAGCCGGACATGACGGTGGTCGCGACGGCACCCGATCCGCTCGTCGCGCGCGAGCTCATCAAGCAGCACAACCCGGACGTGTTGACGCTCGACGTCGAAATGCCGCGCATGGACGGCCTCGACTTTCTCGAGAAGCTGATGCGTCTGCGGCCGATGCCGGTCGTGATGGTGTCGTCGCTGACCGAGCGCGGCAACGAAATCACGCTGCGCGCGCTCGAACTCGGCGCGGTCGATTTCGTGACCAAGCCGAAGGTCGGCATTCGCGACGGCATGCTCGACTACGCGGAAAAGCTCGCCGACAAGGTTCGCGCGGCAGCCCGCGCGCGCGTACGCCAGGCGGCGCCGGCGCAGCATGCGGCCACCCAGGCCGCGCAGGCGCCGGCCGGCGCCGCGCCGCTCTTCAACAACCCGCTGCTGAGTACCGAGAAGCTGGTTATCGTCGGCGCCTCGACGGGCGGCACCGAAGCGATCCGCGAAGTGCTGGTGCCGCTGCCGCCCGACGCGCCCGCGGTGCTGATCGCGCAGCACATGCCGCCGGGCTTTACGAAATCTTTCGCGCAACGCCTCAATGGTTTGTGCCGGATTACCGTTAAAGAAGCAGAGCACGGCGAGCGTGTGCTGCCGGGGCACGCGTACATTGCGCCGGGCCATGCGCACCTGTTGCTCGCGAGGAGCGGTGCGAACTATATTGCGCATCTGTCCGACGACCCGCCGGTGAATCGGCATCGTCCGTCGGTCGATGTACTGTTCCGTTCGGCCGCGCAGCATGCGGGCAAGAACGCCGTTGGCGTGATCCTGACCGGCATGGGGCGCGACGGCGCGGTCGGGCTACTGGAGATGAAAAAGGCCGGTGCCTACACGCTGGCGCAGGACGAGGCGAGTTGCATCGTGTTCGGCATGCCGCGCGAGGCGATCGCGCTCGGCGCGGCCGACGAAATCGCCGCGCTGCCGGACATGAGCCGGCGCGTGATGGCGCGTTTGTCGTCGATGGGTGACCGCGTTCAGCGGGTATGATGCGTGCCGGATGGAATGACGCGGCCGAGCGCCGCAACATGGATCAAGCAAAGGGAAAGAAATGGACAAGGGAATGAAGATTCTGGTGGTTGACGATTTTCCGACGATGCGCCGGATCGTCCGCAACCTGCTGAAGGAACTGGGCTACTCGAACGTCGACGAGGCGGAAGACGGCGCGGCCGGTCTCGCGCGTCTGCGCAGCGGCAGCTACGAGTTCGTGATCTCCGACTGGAACATGCCGAACCTCGACGGTCTCGCGATGCTGAAGGAAATCCGCGCCGACGCGAGCCTCGCGCATCTGCCGGTGTTGATGGTGACGGCCGAGTCGAAGAAGGAAAACATCATCGCGGCGGCGCAGGCCGGCGCGAGCGGTTACGTCGTCAAGCCGTTCACGGCCGCGACGCTCGACGAGAAGCTCAACAAGATCCTCGAGAAAATGGCGAAAGCCGGGAGCTGACGTGACGCCGCCGACCCAAACGCCTGGCGCCGAAGCGGGCAACGACAGCGGCGACTTCGCGTCGGACCGCATCCTTGCCCGCATCGGACAACTGACGCGCACGCTGCGCGATTCGATGCGCGAACTCGGGCTCGACAAGCACGTCGAGCGCGCGGCCGAAGCCGTGCCCGATGCGCGCGATCGTCTGAAGTACATCGCCAACATGACCGAGCAGGCCGCCGAGCGCGTGCTGTCGGCGATCGACATCGCGAAGCCGATCCAGGAGCAGCTGCAGAAAGACGCGGGCACGCTCGACGCGCGCTGGGAGCAGTGGTACGCGGCGCCGATCGAGCGCGAGAAAGTGCGCGCGCTGATGAACGACACGCGCACCTTCCTGCGCGGCGTGCCCGAGGCGACCAGCGCGACCAACTCGCAACTGATGGAGATCATGCTCGCGCAGGACTTCCAGGATCTGACCGGCCAGGTGATCAAGAAGATCACCGACGTCGTCTATCTGATCGAGCAGCAGCTGCTCGGCGTGCTGGTCGAGAACATCGCGCTCGAGCGGCGCGAGCAGTTCGCGGCGAACGCCGCGGCTCTCAAGGCGGAGGTGTCGTCGACGGGCAGCCCGGAGCATCTGCTCAACGGTCCGCAGATCAATCCGGAAGGCAAGACGGATGTGGTGCAGGATCAATCGCAGGTCGACGATCTGCTCGCGAGCCTCGGTTTCTGAGCAAGTGACTCGGCCCGGCAAGCGCGCCGGGCCGGTGGTTTCTCCGCGATTTGCGCCAATCACGCGTTCAATGAGTACCGGCTACCCATCTTCCGTACGTTATCCTGCTAGTAATAGTCGGTAAGTCGCGCGCGTGGGCGCGCCTTGCGCCGGCTGAAAGAATCCGCAGGCATACTACGAGGTCAAAGCGGTACGGCACCCGGCCCGCGCAACGCCGGGCAGTCGCCCGGTGAGGCCATCCCTCAGCGTTGTGGCCGCGGCGGTGCCGTATCATCTGCCTATAAGCGGCCGCTTCGCGCAGTCGGCGAAGCGTGCCGCGGCTCGGGAGGAGCTTCTCATGTGGAGTCGTATTGGTCGCGCCGGAGTCACGGCGCTCGTATTGCCATGTTCGTTACTGGCCCTGACGGCCGCGCAATCCGCCCATGCGGCGCTGGGCAGCGCGCCGCTTACCCCCCCGTCCGACGCGTCGGTGTCCTCCCGCGTGGTGCAGCCCGCCAGCGGCACATCGCAAAGTGTCATGCGTTCTGAATCGAGCGCGGCGTCTTCCACATCTTCCATACCCGCTTCCTACACGGTACGCGAGACCACGTTCGGCAACGGCACCGTGGTGCGCGAATACCTGAGCACGAGTGGCGCGGTATTCGGCATTTCGTGGCATGGTCCGCAAATGCCCGATCTCAGTGATCTGCTCGGCAGTTATTTCCCGCAGTACGTGGCCGGCGTGAAGGCCGCGCGGGCCGCGCGCGGCAATGCGCGGGGGCCAGTCGCCGTCGACGAGAGCGGGCTGGTGGTGCGTTCGGGCGGCCACATGGGCGCGTTCAGCGGCGTCGCGTGGCTGCCCTCCGCGCTGCCGGCCGGCGTCAGCGGTTCCGACATCCAGTAACGGCGAGGACCACGATGCGAACCATGCTCACGACCGCGAACCTCAAAAGCTGGATGCAGGCCGCGCTTGCCGTGCTGCTCACGGCGACGCTCGTCGCCTGCGGCGGAGGCGGCGGTAGCGACAACAACTCCAGTTCCAACAATGGCGGCAGCACCTCGAACGGACTGAACGGCGGTTCGCTGCCGGCCAGCCCGACCCAGCAGCCGATCTCCGCGAATGCGTCGAACACGGTGCCGATTACGGTCGGCCGGGGCGTTTCGGGTGTCATCAACATCCCGACCGTCAGCGTGACGATCTGCGCGCCGGGCTCGACCAGCAACTGCCAGACGATCAACAACGTCCAGGTCGACACCGGCTCGTTTGGCCTGCGCGTGGTCAGTTCAGTGCTCAATTCGACGCTGCTCGGCGCGCTGCCGGTCAGCACGATCGGCAGCAACGGCGCGCAGCTCGCCGAGTGCGCGACGTTCGCGGACGGTTACACGTGGGGCTCGGTGCGTACCGCGATCGTGACGCTCGGCGGCGAAACGACGACCGGCAGCATCCCGCTGCAGATCATCGGCGACAAGGCCGCGAGCACGGTACCAAGCGGCTGCGGCAGCGGCCCGGCCGAAAACACGGCCGCCGATCTGGGCGCGAACGGCATCCTCGGCATCGGCACCGCGCCGACCGATTGCGGCGCAACCTGCGCGAACACGACGACCGCGGCGACCTACAGCAACTACTTCGCCTGTCCGAACGGCACGTCGTGCACGCGCACCGCGGTGCCGATTCCGCAACAGATCGCCAATCCGGTCGCGAACTTCCCGCTCGACAACAACGGCGTGATCGTACAGATGGCACCGGTGTCGAACACCGGGCAGGCGTCGGCGACCGGCACGCTGGTGTTCGGCATCGGCACGCAGGGGAACAACCCGCTTGCCGCTGCGCAGGTGTTCACGACCGACCCATACGGCGACCTCAACAACAGCACCTTCAACGGCACGACCGTCCAGGCGTTCCTCGATTCCGGCTCGAACGCCTATTTCTTCGCCGATAGCACGCTCACGCTGTGCGGCAGCCAGTTCGCGGGCTTCTATTGCCCGTCGTCGGCGCAGACCCGCACGGTCACGCTGGTCGGGAAGAACAACGTGTCGGCGGTCGCGAGCATCGGCATCGTGAACGCGCAGACGCTGTTCGCCAACGGCGGCAACTACGCGTTCAACACTCTCGCCGGCCAGATCGGCGGCAGCGCCAGCTTCGACCTCGGTCTGCCGTTCTTCTTCGGCCGCTACGTGTACTACCACCTCGATCAGACCGCGAGCGGCGGTCCCTCCCCCTTCGTCGGCTACTGAAGCCGCACGTCGATCCAATGCCGGACGGCTTGCGTGACAAACGCGCGAGCCGTCCGCTCATCCGTCGAAATACCCCCGTTTCTCCGCCCTTATCCGCCGATCGGCGCTTGCGTCGAGCAGGAATAATCGCTCTCACTGGAAAGAGGCGCCGTGCCTCGGCCGACTGGAGAGCTTTGTGGCAGAGGACAGCGACCTCGAAAAAACCGAATCCGCGACCCCTCGGCGCCTGCAGAAGGCGCGCGAGGAGGGGCAGATCGTGCGTTCGCGGGAGCTGTCGACCTTCGCGCTGCTCGCGGCCGGGTTCTACGGCGTATGGGGCATGTCGGGCAGCATCGGCGAGCATTTGCAGAACATGCTGCGTGCGTCGCTCACCTTCAACCACGCGAGCGCGTTCGACACCAGCCGCATGCTGATCGGCGCGGGCTCAGCGGGTCGCGAAGGACTCTACGCGCTCGTGCCGATACTCGGCGTCACCGGACTTGCCGCGCTGCTCGCACCGATGGCGCTGGGCGGCTGGCAACTGTCCGCGAAAGGGCTCGAGCCGAAGTTCAACCGGCTGAACCCGATCGAGGGCCTCGGCCGCATATTTTCGATCAACGGACCGATCCAGCTCGGCATGTCGCTCGCGAAGACGCTGGTGGTGGGGTTGATCGGCGGCACGGCGATCTGGAATCGCCACGAGCAATTCCTCGCGCTCGCGACGCAGCCGCTCAATCTCGCGCTCGCCAACTCCGTGCATCTGATCGCGGTGTGCTGCGGCATGACGGTGGCCGGCATGTTCGCGGTGGCCGCGCTCGACGTGCCGTACCAGCTGTGGTCGTTCCACAAGAAGCTGCGCATGACGAAGGAAGAAGTGAAGCGTGAGCATCGCGAGAGCGAAGGCGATCCGCACATCAAGGGCAAGATTCGCCAGCAGCAGCGCGCGATCGCGCGGCGCCGCATGATGGCGCAAGTGCCGAAGGCCGACGTGGTCGTGACCAACCCGACCCACTTCGCGGTCGCGCTGCAATACACGGACGGCGAGATGCGCGCGCCGAAGGTGGTCGCGAAGGGCGTGAACCTCGTGGCGGCGCGGATTCGCGAGATCGCCACCGAAAACAACGTGCCGCTGCTCGAAGCGCCGCCGCTCGCGCGTGCGCTCTATCACAACGTCGATCTGAATCGCGAGATTCCGGGGCCGCTCTATGGCGCGGTCGCGGAAGTGCTCGCGTGGGTCTATCAGCTGCGCCGCTTCAAGGCCGAAGGCGGCGACGTGCCGGTCGCGCCGACCGAACTCGACGTGCCGCCCGAACTCGACAAGGGCGGCGTATCGGACGAGGACGCCGCCGAGGAAGCCGCCAACACGCTGAACCCGGCCGACGACAACGCCAACGACGCCACTAGCGACGACAACAACGGAGCCTCCGCATGAACGCTCGCGCCGGTTTCCTCGCCCGACGGCCGGATGCGCTGAGCAGCACCAACCTGCGCGCCCTCGCCGGGCCGGTGCTGATCTGCATGATCCTCGGCATGATGATTCTGCCGTTGCCGCCGTTCCTGCTGGATCTGCTGTTCACGTTCAACATCGCGCTGTCGGTGATGGTGCTGCTCGTCAGCATGTACACGATGAAGCCGCTCGACTTCGCCGCGTTCCCGAGCGTGCTGCTGTTCTCGACGCTGCTGCGGCTGTCGCTGAACGTCGCCTCGACGCGGGTCGTGCTGCTCGAAGGCCATACCGGTCCCGATGCGGCCGGTCAGGTGATCGAGTCGTTCGGCCACTTCCTCGTGGGCGGCAACTTCGCGGTTGGTATCGTCGTGTTCGTGATCCTGATGGTGATCAACTTCATGGTGATCACGAAGGGCGCGGGGCGGATCGCCGAAGTGTCCGCGCGCTTCACGCTCGACGCGATGCCCGGCAAGCAGATGGCGATCGACGCCGATCTGAACGCCGGCCTCATCAACGAAGAGCAGGCTCGCACGCGGCGCAAGGAGATCTCTCAGGAAGCCGAGTTCTACGGCTCGATGGACGGTGCGAGCAAGTTCGTGCGAGGCGATGCGGTCGCCGGCCTCCTGATCATGGTGATCAACATCATCGGCGGGCTGATCGTCGGGATGGTCCAGCACGACATGAGTTTTGCCGCGGCGGGCAAGAACTACACGCTGCTGACGATCGGCGACGGCCTCGTCGCGCAGATTCCGTCGCTGGTGATTTCGACGGCGGCCGGCGTGATCGTGTCGCGCGTCGCGACCAACGAGGACATCGGCACGCAGCTGACCGGCCAGCTGTTCACGAACCCGCGCGTGCTGATGATCACCGGCTGCATTCTCGTGCTGATGGGCCTGATCCCGGGCATGCCGCACTTCGCGTTCCTGATTCTCGGCGGCGGCCTGATCCAGCTCGGCCGCACGATGAAGAAGCGCACCGAGGAGCGCAAGAACGCACCGGCGCTCGTCGACGTCGCGCCGGCCGCGCTGGCGCCGGTCGAAAACGCCGAGGCGAGCTGGGACGACGTGACGATGATCGACACGCTCGGCCTCGAAGTCGGCTACCGGCTGATTCCGCTCGTCGACAAGAACTCGGACGGCGAACTGCTCAAGCGGATCAAGAGCATCCGCAAGAAGTTCGCGCAGGAAATCGGCTTCTTGCCGCCGGTCATTCATATCCGCGACAACCTCGAATTGCGGCCGAACGGCTATCGGATCGCGTTGAAGGGCGTCGAGGTCGGCTCGGGCGAGGCGTATCCGGGCCAGTGGCTCGCGATCAACCCGGGCCAGGTATCGGCCGCGCTGCCGGGCACGCCGACCCAGGACCCGGCGTTCGGCCTGCCCGCCATCTGGATCGACACGAATCTGCGCGAACAGGCGCAGGTATACGGCTACACGGTCGTCGATTCGAGCACGGTGGTCGCGACGCACCTGAATCACCTCGTCGTCACGCACGCGTCGGAGCTGCTCGGCCGCCGCGAGGTGCAGTCGCTGGTCGAGCGGATGCAGAAGGACACGGCGTCGCTCGTCGACGATCTGGTGCCGAAGATGCTGCCGCTCACCACGCTGCAAAAGGTGCTGCAGAACCTGCTCGAAGAAGGCGTGCCGATTCGCGACATGCGCACGATCCTCGAAGCGCTCGCCGAACACGCGACCAAGCTCACCGACCCGCACGACCTCACCGCCGCGGTGCGGCTCGCGCTGGGCCGCGCGATCACGCAGCAGTGGTTCCCCGGGACCGCCGACATGCAGGTGATGGGCCTCGACGCGAACCTCGAACGGGTGCTGTCGCAGGCGCTATCGACCGGACCGAACCCGGGCCTCGAACCGGGCCTCGCGAACACGCTGCTTACCGAAACGCAGAAAGCGATGACGCGTCAGCAGAACCTTGGCCTCGCGCCGGTGCTGCTGGTGCAGCACGCACTGCGGCCGATGCTCGCGCGCTTCCTGCGCCGCAGCCTGCCGCAGCTGAAGGTGCTCTCGTATGCGGAAGTGCCCGATACGCGCAACGTCAAGGTGGTCAATCTGATCGGCGCGCACGGCTGACGAAGGTCGCTCGCCCGCGGCTGTCGATATAACGAACCGGCGCTCCAGTGGGGCGCCGGTTTGCGTTTGCACGGCTCTCCCGGGCTCGTCGAACGATGCGTCCGCCGTGTGTCCATCGCGCGAATTACCCACCTTTAACGGTCTTTATCCATCGATCGTCGCCCGACGCCTTTCGCAATAATTGATCGCAATGGGAAGCGGTGTATTGCCGGTCCGTCAGTCCGTATACCTCATCGGGGGTCCAGCTTGAACATTCGTAAATTTGTCGGTGCTACCAGTCGCGATGCGTTGCGTCTCGTTCGCGAAGCACTTGGCCCCGATGCGGTCGTGCTGTCGAATCGCACGATGGACGACGGCAGCGTCGAAATCGTCGCGCTCGCCGATAGCGATCTCGCCGCGATCACGCCGAAAGCGCGCGAAGGCGCGCAGGCCGCGGCGCTCGGCACGGGCTCAGGTGCGGCATCGACGCGGGCCCCGCGCGGCTTGTTCGCGGCGCCGACGAATCCATACGCGAGCGCAATGCCGGACGTGTTTTCGTCGGTGTTCGGCGCGAGCCCGGAAGCGGGTGGTGAAGCGACGCCGGCGATCGAGCCGGCGAATGCGGCTGCGGATTTCATGGCCGGCTCGGTGAACAGGACGGCGCTCAATTCGGCGGTCAATTCGGCCGTCAGCCAGGCGCTCAGCATGTCCGCGAATCAAGCAGCGTCCGCCGCCGCGTGGCCCGGCAATTCGCCAATCGGCCCGGCGACGCTGGGCGCGACCGGCGCGTCCGCGGCCATCGCGACAGGCCCCGCGCCCGCCGTGAGCCAGTCGGCGTCCAGCGCGGCCACATCGTTCAACGCACCGGCCACGCCCGCCGCTGCCGCCACGCCTTCCGGCGCGAGCGCCCGCGCCGCGGCCGCGCGCCTGTCGAAAGACATCCGCGCGGATTTGCTGAAAGCTGCCGGCGTGCCGGTACCGCCGGCAATCCCATCGAGCGAAGCCGCCGCGCCGCGCACGATGGCCGAGTCGAATCCGTGGCTCATCGATCACGCGCGCCGCCTCGCGGCCGAGCAGCAGCAACAGGGCGGCCAATACAGCGCACGCCCCGCCGCGATGACGCCCGCCGTCGCGACCGCCAAAGGCCTCGGCAGCGCAGTCGACGCGCGGCCGGCCGCCGTGCCGCCGGTGATCGACACGCCCGACTGGGCGCGCGAAGCCGCCGAAGCCGCTGCGCGCCGCGCCGCTCAGAAGATCGCGCCCGTGCCGTCCGCTACTGACGAAAGCCGCACGCCGTCCGCCGTCGCCGAAGCGATCAAGGGGCGCATGGAGCAGGTCGTCAAGGACACCGTGATGAACGAGTTGTCGTCGATGCGCGACATGATGGAAGAGCACTTCGCGGGTCTGCTGTGGGGCGATCGACAGCGCCGCAGTCCCGCACGCGCCGCGCTCACCAAGCACCTGTTCGCCGCCGGCTTTTCCGCGCAGCTCGTGCAGATGCTGGTCGACAAGCTGCCCGAAGATGTCGACACGATGGACGGCGGCATGGACTGGGTGCGCTCGGTGCTCGAGTCGAACCTGCCGGTGATGGAGGACGAAGACGCGCTGATGGAGCGCGGCGGCGTATTCGCGCTGATGGGGCCGACCGGCGTCGGCAAGACGACGACCACCGCGAAGCTCGCAGCGCGCTGCGTGATGCGCTTCGGCGCGAGCAAGGTGGCGCTGTTGACGACCGACAGCTACCGCATCGGCGGTCATGAACAGCTGCGCATCTTCGGCAAGATTCTCGGCGTTTCGGTGCATGCGGTGAAGGACAGCGCCGATCTGCAGCTCGCGCTCTCGGAGTTGCGCAACAAACACATCGTGCTGATCGACACGATCGGTATGAGCCAGCGCGACCGGCTCGTGTCCGACCAGATCGCGATGCTAAGCCGCGCCGGCCAGCCGGTGCAGCGTCTGTTGCTGCTCAACGCGACGAGCCACGGCGACACGTTGAACGAGGTCGTGCAGGCGTATCAGCGCGCGCCGGACCAGCAGCCGCTCGCCGGCTGCATTCTGACCAAGCTCGACGAAGCGACTAACCTCGGCGGCGTGCTCGATACGGTGATCCGCTACAAGCTGCCGGTGCATTACGTATCGACCGGACAGAAGGTGCCGGAGAACCTTTACGTCGCGACGAAGAAATTCCTGATCAAGAGCACCTTCTGCATTCCGCGCGACAGCTCGCCGTTCGTGCCGCACGACGACGACATCCCCGCTTTGCTGTCCTCGCTGTCCGCACGTTCGACGGCCGAGCTGCACGAGGTTCGCTTTGGATAAGTTCGTTTCGGATCAAGCCGAAGGGTTGCGGCGGCTGCTCGGGCGCGGCGGCGCGCGCGTGATCGCGTTGGCGGGTGCGTCGTCGGGCATCGGTAATACGACCGTGGCGGTCAACCTCGCGGCGGCGCTCGCACAGCAGGGCAAGGACGTGCTGGTGATCGACGAATGCGTCGGTGAGAAGTCGGTGAGCGCGATGCTTGGCGGCTTGCGCGGCGCGGGCAACTTCGCGGCGGTGATGCGCGGCGAGAGCCCGGTCGATTTTGCCGCCGCGCGTCACGCGCTCGGTTTTTCGGTGCTGTCCGCCTCGCGCAACAACCGCGAGGGGCATACGGAGGCCGAACTCGGTGTGCTGCTCGGCGGCTCGGCCGATATCGTGCTGATCGACGCGCAGCTCGACGACGAAGGGCATCTGTCGCCGCTCGCCAAGCAGGCGCATGACGTGATGATCGTCGCGCGCATGTCGGGCGAGGCGATCACCGAGGCCTATGCGTGCATCAAGCGTTTGCATTACGCGCACGCGATCGCGCAGTTGCGCGTGCTCGCGAATCACGTGCAAAGCGCCAACGACGCGCAAGCCGCGTTCGCGAATCTCGCCGGCGTGGCCGGCCGTTACCTGACCGTCGCGTTGGAAAACGCCGGCTGCATTGCGGCCGACGTGCGCATCGCCCGGGCACTCGAGCTGTCGCGCTGCGTGGTCGACGCGTTTCCGTCGACACCGGCCGCGCGCGACTTCCGCCATCTCGCCGCCGAATTGCAGTACTGGCCGATGCGGCCAGCGATGTCGTCGCAAACGCCCTGGCGGGCGCCCGCGACAGTTACAGCGGCGCACCACGCCGACCAACCGTCCGCGCATCACGCTTGAAAGGCGTGCACGAAGGACAAGGGGAGCACGATGTACAACGCTCAGGGAAAGATTTCTCAGGCCGAAGTTTTGACGAAGTACGCACCGCTCGTGCGTCGACTCGGCTTGCAGCTTGTCGCGAAAATGCCGGCGAGCGTCGATCTCGACGACCTGATCCAGGCCGGCATGATCGGTTTGCTGGATGCCGCCGGCCGCTACAAGGAAGACCAGGGCGCGCAGTTCGAGACCTATGCCAGCCAGCGGATTCGCGGCGCGATGCTCGACGAGCTGCGCAGCAACGACTGGCTGCCGCGCAGCCTGCGCCGCACGTCGCGCGAAGTGGAATCCGCGGTGCACAAGGTGGAGCAGAACCTCGGCCGCTCGGCGAGCGAGGCGGAGGTCGCCGAGCACCTGCAAATGCCGCTCGACGAATATCAGTCGATGCTGCAGGACCTGCATGGCAGCCAGCTGATCTACTACGAAGACTTCGACCGCTCCGCCGACGACGAACCTTTTCTGGACCGCTACTGCGTCGATCATTCCGATCCGCTCTCGGCGCTGCTCGACGACAGCCTGCGCTCGGCGCTCATCGAAGCGATCGACCGCTTGCCGGAGCGCGAGAAGCTGCTGATGTCGCTGTACTACGAGCGCGGCATGAATCTGCGCGAGATCGGCGCGGTGATGGAAGTCAGCGAATCGCGCGTGTGCCAGTTGCATAGCCAGGCCGTGGCACGCCTGCGCGCCCGACTGCGCGAAATGGCCTGGGCGAACGCCGAAGCGAACTGACGCCACCGCGGCGCCGCACGCCGTATTTCAAACGCTGCCTGCAGATGCGGCGGTGCGCCGATGCCGATGCGCGCCTGTGCCGCCTGCCGTTGCTCAGGCGTTCGCCATCTCATGCTCGGCGGCGAGCGCGAGAAACGCCGAGCGCGACATACCGCGCGCCTGCGCATACGCGTCGATCTCCTGCACCAGCACCTCGGGCAGCGAGATGTTGATGCGAACCGCCTTCTTCAACGCCGGAATATTGCGCGTCGTCACGAATCCCCATGTGAACCCCGCGAACTCGGGATTGCGCCGATGCTCGCCTAGCGTGAGAGGCTCGGGCAGCGGCAGCCCTTCGTCGAGCAAGGTTTCGAGATGCGATTCGATTGCCTCTTTCGCGTTCACATACGCTTGTTCGAGCGTGTCGCCCGCGGAGTAGCAGCCTGGAATATCGGGCACCACGACGCCGAACGCGTGCGTGTTGTCTCCGGGTTCGATGGCGATCGGAAAGATCAGATGCTTCATTTGAGCCCCGCCTGTTTCAGAATGCTGTTCAGGGTGCCGGCCGGCAAATCTTTTTTCGGATGCGGGACGGTCACGAGCCCCCGTTTTCCCGCGTGCCTGAAATGATGGTGACTGCCCGCTATGCGGACGAGCTGCCAGCCATTCGCTTGAATCAATTTGACGACCTCGGCACTGTTCATACATCATACCCTCCATTATACACACGCCTACACAAACTAACGAGCAAGCAAGATTCGGCCCGTCGAATTGCGGCCGCGTCGAAGCCGCGGCGTTGGCGAAAGCTCGAACGAGGTCACCATTTCAACGTGACGAGGTGGACTAGCGCCAGCTAGCCGAACGGCTAACGCAGCGCGGAACGGACAGGGAAGTGGGTGGAAAAGCGGCGGCGGAAAACGAAAAAGCCCGTCGATGACGGGCTTTTTCATTCATTTCGTAGATTGCTCGATTGCAGGCCGGGCAGGCGGGCCGATCAAAGTCCCGAATAAGTCGGAACTCGTCCATCCGGCCCGTACAGATTCGTCTTGCGCGGCACGTTGACTTGCAGCGCCTTTAGCGCGCGCTCGTTGTAGTCCATCCGCACGCGAATCAGCTCGCCGTTGTTGGTGTTGACGCGCCGCGCGCGATCCGCGGCTTTCTGCAGCAGCTTCCATTGCGTCGCGACGCGCGCGTCGGTGCTGGCCGCGAGCTCCATGCCGGACCAGCCGGTCGGAAAGCCGAGTTCAGCCAGATGCGAGTCGCGCGCGGCTTCGAGCCTCGCGAGCACGCCGATCAGCTCGGTTTTCTTCTCGACGATCGCCGGCAACTGCTCCAGCGGCGAGACCGCCGTCAGCGCTTTGGTTTCGAGAGTGAGGATCGAGGCGAATGCCTCGACGGTCGAATATTCTTCGATCAGGGTAGCAACGAGGGCGTCTTTCATATCAACAACTCGCTACGCACACTGGCTCGCGAACGGCGCGCGAACCGGGTTGGTCGGACGCCGCCCGGCAGATCACCGCGCGGCGAAATGCCGATCAGTTGCCGGTCGACGAGGTTTTGTTCTGCAACAGGTCGCGCGCCGTCTGCAGCACGCCGTCGGCGATCTTGCCGGAGTCGATCTGCAGCTTGCCGTCCTTGATCGCCTGCTTGATCGACTCGACGTGCGCGGTGTCGATGTCGGCCGAGCCGGAGGCCGCGAGGCTGCGCAGATGCTGCGACAGACCCGACAGGCTCACGCTCGTGTCGTCCGACGCGCTGCTCGCGGCCGGCGCGGCCGTGCTCGTCGCGCCCTGCGTGGTGCTGGCTGCCGGCGTGGCTTCGTCGCTCTGCGGCGAACGGGACAAAGCGTCTTTCAACGACGGCAGATTTGAAGAGGTGGTGGGATCGACTTTCACGATTGGCTTCCCTAACGATTTGATCCTGATAACGGCAACCGCTGATCAAAACTTTAGCGCAATCGCTCGACACCTGGCTCGCCGCCAGGTGGCCATCTACCGCTTTTAATCCCTGTTCGTCTGCCCTGGCCACCGGGGCGCCGGCCGTTTCGACGGTGCTCGTTGCCGCCAGCCCGCTCACATCGGGATCTCCACCGTGCCGCCGTCCTTGACGATGCCGGAGATGATCTGGCCGTTGGCGGTCTTCACGCGCACCTGCTGGCCCGGCGACGCGTTGTTCATCGCGCTGCCCTCGGACGAGATCGAGAAACCGTCGCCGGCCGCGATGACCCGCACGGTCTGGCCGAACACCACCGCCGACGCGCTCTTCAGCATGTCGCGGCGCAGCGGCATGCCGCCCGCGACGCGCACGAGCGAGACCGAGCCGACCGCTTGCGACGGGTCGGTGACGATCGCCTGCGGCAGGCCGGTCAGGTCGCCTTCGCGCGCGACGAGGTCGGCGGCCGTGAGCACTTCGCCCGGCGCCATCGCGCGGGCGGCGAGGTAGTAGGTCGCATGCAGCGAGATGCGCGCCTGCAGATAGATGGTCCACGGCCGCTCGCCCACGCAGCGCACGCCGACCGTCAGCCGGCCCCACAGGCGCGCGCCGGTCGGCATGAACGGTTCGAGCGACGTGCACGCGGCGAGGCCGCGCGGAAACGCGGACGCGACAGTGATGTCGGCCTTGCCGGGCAGGCCGACGGCCTGCTGTTGCAGGAACGCGAGCGCGCTCGCGTGAATCGCTTCCGGGTCCTGCTGGCCTGGCAGCGGCGCGGCTTGCGCAGCCGTCGCGGCGGTAGCGGTCTGCGGCGTTCTCTGTGCAATGACGGCCGCCGGCTGGCGCGAGCCAGGCGACGTCGCGGGTGTTCTCGCGATCCCGGGATGCGCCGGCTGCGCCGCAGCGGCCGCGATCGGCTTGCCATTCGCGCCGAACTCGGGTGGCTCGCCGCGCGCGGCGAGACTGTCGAAACCGTCGCCTTGCGGCGCATTGGCCGCGACCAGGCGCTGATTCGCGACGCTGGCGGCCGGGCCCGCTTCGACATCGACGCGCGCGACGCCCGACGCCCCAGTGCTGGCCGCCGGCGGAATCGTCACGACGCCGTTGGCGTCCGGTTTGAAGTTGGTGCGGATGATGGCCGGCGCGGCGGCAGCGGGCTCGCCCGCGCCCGGAATGACGATCGCGCCGCTTGCGCTCGCGGCACGCCCGAACGTATCGGTGTCGCGCGACCCGCTCGCGCGGCCGAGCGACTGTGCGGTCGCCGCCGCGAGCGACGCCGCCGACGCGCTGCGCTGCGCCGGCGTCTGAATCCGTTGCGCGAGATCGTTCAGCGCGGCGGGATTTTTCTCGGCGGGCCCGGCAATCACGATCGGGCCGCCCGCATCCTGCGCCTGGGTCGTAGCCGGCAGCAACACGATGCCGCCCGCAACCCATACCGCGACGTTGACGGCCGCCCGCGTCAGGCAATGCGCAAGGCAACGCGAGAAAGAGCGCGGCACCGGCCGGGCGAGCGCGCCCTCCGAACCATCGCCCCGTTCATCGGCCCGGCCACCCCCCACGCGACGCATCGTCGTGCCGCTCGCCGGCTGCGGCAAGGTGTTGGTGGGCTGGTCCATCGCGGGTCTCCATCGAATGCATCGGTACGCCTTGCATTCTAGTGAGCCCCGCTTTCGCGCAAACGTTGAATAGAAGCCCCCTTTCCCGGTTATTCGTCCGATTGCCGCTTGCGCGCGGCCCATAAGATGCATCACATGCAAAAAGGCCTTCGCACCCGCCGCGTGTCTCTCACGATGCGCACACGGGACGGCCTTGGAAACGTTCTCGGGAGATTCCGATGCTGGACAAGCTCGATGCCGAATTCGCATTCGGCCGGCAGGCGATGGATGTGCGCGCATACCGGCAGGAACTGCTGTCGTCGAATATCGCGAACGCCGACACGCCCGGCTACAAGGCGCGCGATATCGACTTCGCGTCGTCGCTCGCCGGCGCGCTGAAGAAGACGGGCGGCAGCACCGCCGGCCAAGGCGCATCGAACAGCTCGACGCTCGCGATGACGCAACCCGCGGGCGTGACGAGCGGCATGTCGATGAACACGACCGAGGCCGGCCACATGAGCGGTAAGGCCACGCTGACGGCGACGGGCGGCAGCCCCGACGATTACGGCAACCTGCAATACCGGATTCCGCTGCAGCCGGCGCTCGACGGCAACACGGTCGACGTCGACACCGAGCGCGTGCAGTTCGCCGACAACACGGTGCACTTCGAGTCGGGTATGACGGTCGTGTCGAACCAGATCAAGACGATGCTGTCGGCCATCACGTCGGGCTCGTCGTAAGCCGGGCACGAGCACGGCACCCAGGCAGGGCGCATAGCAGCTGAACACAGGCAGCATGCACGCACGAACAGAAACGCTACGGGACTTAACGTAAAGCCGGTGCGAACCGGCAGGAGAGGTCAGGAAACATGCCATCCCTGATGAACATTTTTGGTGTCGCGGGTTCCGCGATGTCGGCGCAGTCGGAGCGGCTCAACGTGACGGCGTCGAACCTGGCCAACGCGGACAGCACGACGGGCCCCGACGGTCAGCCGTATAAGGCCAAGCAGGTCGTGTTCGCGGTGAGCCCGCTCGGCGGCGCGCGCACACGCTCCGGCCAGCAGGTCGGCGGCGTGCAGGTGACGGGCGTGGTCGACGATCCGTCGCCGATGAAGACCGCGTACGAGCCCGGCAATCCGGCCGCCGACGCGGACGGCTACGTGACGCTGCCCAACGTCGACCCGGTGCAGGAGATGGTCAACATGATCTCGGCCTCGCGCTCGTACCAGGCCAACGTCGAAACACTGAACACCGCCAAAACCCTGATGCTGAAAACGCTCACGATCGGAACCTGAGGAGAGAGCCTTGACCACCAACACCACGATCGGCGGCAGCGGCACGACCGTTTCGCAGACGCTGCTCGACACGATGAACGGCACGAGCAGCAGCTCGAGCGCAACCAGCTCGACGAGCAGCACGTCGAGCAGCACGTCGGGCACGTCGGCGGCGGACCTGCAGACCACCTTTCTGCAGCTGCTCGTCGCGCAAATGCAGAACCAGGACCCGACCAATCCGATGGACAGCTCGCAGATGACCTCGCAGCTCGCCCAGATCAGCACGGTGCAGGGCATCAGCCAGCTCAATACGTCGCTCTCCTCGCTGTCGACTCAGCTGTCGGCGGGCCAGCAGTCGCAGGCCGCGCTGCTGATCGGTTCGACCGTGCTCGCACCGGGCAACTCGATCACCGTGGCGAGCGGCAAGACGAACGAGTTCGGCGTCACGCTCGCGAACTCCGTCAGCGACCTGCAGATCGTCGTGAAGAACTCGGCCGGCACGATCGTCAACACGCTCGATCTCGGCAAGCAGTCGGCCGGCACGATTCCGGTTGGCTGGACGCCGACCGATTCGGCGGGCAACCCGCTCGCCGACGGCACCTACACGATCACCGCGACAGGCTCGATCAACGGCCAGCAGGCGACGGCTACCACGCTCACCGGCGCGACGGTGCAAAGCGTCGTCCAGCAGAGCAGCGGCACGCCGGGCCTCGTGCTGTCGAACGGCTCGACGGTCGACCTGACCAGCGTCGCAGCGATCCTGTAGTCCGGATCCATTCAGTTACGACTTTACAGATACGGAGTACGTCATGAGTTACCAAACAGGTTTGAGCGGTCTGTCGGCGTCGTCGAGCGATCTCGACGTGATCGGCAACAACATCGCCAACGCCAACACCGTCGGCTTCAAGAGCGGCACCGCGGAATTCGCCGACATGTACGCCAATTCGGTCGCGACCGCGACGAGCCAGCAGATCGGTATCGGTACGCAACTCTCCGAAGTGCAGCAGCAATTCTCGCAAGGCACGCTCACGACGACGAACCAGGCGCTGAACGTCGCGATCAACGGCAACGGCTTCTTCCAGATGTCGAACAACGGCACGCTGACCTATTCGCGCAACGGCGTGTTTCAGCTCGACAAGAACGGCTTCATCACGAACGCGCAGGGCCTCGATCTGATGGGCTACGCGGCCAATAGCTCGGGCATCGTCAACACCGCGCAGACCGTGCCGCTGCAGGTGCCGACCGCGAACATCGCGCCGCAGGCGACCACCTCGATCACCGCGGGCCTGAACCTGAACGCGCAGGACAACATCATGCTCGGCGCGCCGACGGCGACGCCGGGCGGCACCAACGCCGGCACGCTGAGTACGACCGGCGCGACGATCACCAACGCGGCAGCGGGCACCAACACCGACCAGTACACGATCAACTTCACGAGCCCGACCACCTACACGGTCACGGACAACACGCTCGGCACGACCACGGCGTCGCAGCCCTACACGGCCGGCACCGCGATCACGCTCGGCAACGGCGAGAGCATCACGTTCAGCGGCACGCCGGTGGCCAACGACAGCTACACGATCACGCAGAACCCGACCGCGTTCAACCAGAACAGCTCGTCGACCTACAACTACTCGACGAGCACGACGGTCTACGACACGCTCGGCGGCTCGCAGACCGTCAATATGTACTTCGCGAAGACGGGCTCGGGCACATGGAACGTGTACGCGGGCCCGTCGACCGGCACCGCTTCCCTGATCGGCACGGCGAACTTCAATTCGTCGGGCACGCTGGTCAGCACGACCGACGCGACGACCGG
Organism: Paraburkholderia sp. UCT31; assembly: GCF_014397655.1. Classification (NCBI taxonomy): domain Bacteria; kingdom Pseudomonadati; phylum Pseudomonadota; class Betaproteobacteria; order Burkholderiales; family Burkholderiaceae; genus Paraburkholderia; species Paraburkholderia sp. UCT31. Next base: position 26,746 of record NZ_VZQP01000008.1, on the reverse strand, counting down.
CCTCGCGACCGCGACGCTCGGCGCGTTCACCATGTCGCTTCCGACCACCGACGGTTCGGGCACGCCGCAGAACGTCACGCTGAACATGGCCGGCACCACGCAGTACGGCGGCAAGGACGGCGTGAACAGCCTGTCGACCAACGGCTACGCGGCGGGCCAACTGACGAGCTTCACGGTCGGCTCCGACGGCACGCTGACCGGCAACTACTCGAACGGCCAGACCGCGGCGCTCGGCCAGATCGTGCTCGCGAACTTCTCGAACCAGAACGGCCTCGTCGACCTCGGCAACAACGAGTACGGCCAGACGGCTGCCTCGGGCGTCGCGCAGATCTCGACGCCGGGCTCGACCAATCACGGCGTGCTGCAAGGCGGCGCGGTCGAGAACTCGAACGTCGATCTGACGAGCGAGCTGGTCAACCTGATCACCGCGCAACGCAACTATCAGGCGAACGCGCAGACGATCAAGACCCAGCAGGCCGTCGACCAGACCCTGATCAACCTGTAAGCGAACGGGACCTCTTCATGGATCGGCTGATCTACACCGCGATGTCGGGCAGCGCGCAGGCGCTCGAACAGCAGGCGATCGTCGCGAACAACCTCGCGAACGCGTCGACCACGGGCTTTCGCGCGCAGCTCGAAACCTTCCGTGCCGATGTCGTTCGGCGACGGCAGCACGATCAACGGCGACACGACCCGCACCTTCGTGCTGTCGTCGACACCGGGCGCCGACTATACGCCGGGGCCGATCCAGCAGACGGGCAATCCGCTCGACGTCGCGATTCAGGGGCCGGGCTGGCTGTCGGTGCAGACCGCCGACGGCAACGAGGCCTACACGCGCGCGGGCAATCTGCACATCGACGAAAACGGCCAGCTCGTGAACGCGACCAATCAGGTCGTGCTCGGCAACGGCGGGCCGGTATCGGTGCCGCCGGGCGCGCAGATCACGGTCGGCAAGGACGGCACGGTGTCGGCGCTGACGCCTGGCGATCCGCCCACCGCCGTGGTCACCGTCGATCAGCTGAAGCTGGTCAATCCCGATCCGCAGTCGCTCACGCGCGGCGATGACGGTCTGTTTCGCACCGCCGACGGCAATCCCGCCGACGCCGATCCGACCGTGACGCTCGCGCCGGCGTCGCTCGAAGGCAGCAACGTGAATCCGGTCAGCGCGATGGTCTCGATGATCACCAACGCGCGCCAGTTCCAGATGCAGACGCAGTTGTTGGAAAACGCCGACAAGAACGATCAGTCCGCCAACCAGCTGCTCAGCTTCAGCTAACGGATTGCCGCGGGGCGCCCTTCGAGGCGCGCTCCGAGACCGCTTTGCATGGGGCCGGAGCAAGCGCTAAAGCGTCAATTTCGCCCGACATTGGAGAACCATAAGTGAACCGCTCACTGTATATCGCCGCTACCGGCATGAATGCGCAACAGTCGCAGATGGACGTGATCTCGAACAACCTCGCGAACGTCAGCACCAACGGCTTCAAGGGCTCGCGCGCGGTGTTCGAGGATCTGCTGTACCAGACCATCCGCCAGCCGGGCGCGAACTCGACGCAGCAAACCGAACTGCCGTCCGGCATCCAGCTCGGCACCGGCGTGCAACAGGTCGCGACCGAGCGTCTGTACACGCAGGGCAACCTGCAGCAGACCGGCAACTCGAAGGACGTCGCGATCAACGGCGGGGGCTTCTTCCAGGTGCAAATGCCCGACGGCACGACCGCCTACACGCGCGACGGCTCGTTCCAGACCAACGCGCAGGGTCAGCTCGTCACGTCGAGCGGCTACCAGGTGATTCCGGCGATCACGATCCCGACCAATGCCACCTCGCTGACGATCGGCAGCGACGGCGCGGTGTCGATCACCGTGGCCAACTCGAGCAATACGCAGCAGCTCGGCACGATGCAGCTCGCGACCTTCATCAACCCGGCCGGCCTCGACGCCAAGGGCGAGAACCTGTTCTCGGAGACGGCGTCGTCGGGTGCGCCGAACGTGTCGCAGCCGGGTCTGAACGGCGCGGGCACGCTCAACCAGGGTTACGTGGAAGCGTCGAACGTGAATGTCGTGCAGGAACTGGTGAACATGATCCAGACGCAGCGCGCGTACGAAATCAACAGCAAGGCCGTGACGACCTCCGACCAGATGCTGCAGACCTTGAGCCAGATGCAGGTTTGAGGACTGGAAATTTAAGGCGGTAAACGATGATGTCGCACTCCACTCGCACTCCGGTTCATTCGCGCACGGCCGAGGCGCTCGTGCAGCTCACGCTGCTCGCCGCGCTCGGCGGCTGTGCCCAACTGCCGAGGGAACCGATCACCCAGCAGCCGATGAGCGCGGTGCCGCCGCTGCCGCCGCAGACGCAGGCGCCGGGCTCGATCTACAACCCGGGCTACGCGGGTCGGCCGCTGTTCGAAGACCAGCGGCCACGCAACGTAGGCGACATCATCACGATCGTGATCTCCGAGAACATCAACGCGACGAAGAACTCGGGCGCGAATGCGAGCCGCGACGGCAGCACGAAGTTCAGCGTGCCGACTTCGGGCTTTCTCAGCGGCCTGTTCGCCAAGACCAACCTGAACGCGACCGGCTCCAACGGCTTTACCGGCACCGGCGGCGCGAACGCGTCGAATACGTTCAACGGCACGATCACGGTGACCGTGACCGGCGTGCAGGCGAACGGCAACCTGGTCGTGAGCGGTGAGAAGCAGATGCTGATCAATCAGGGCAATGAATTCGTGCGCTTTTCCGGTGTCGTGAATCCCAACACGATTTCGAGTCTGAACGCCGTGTACTCGACCCAGGTCGCCGACGCGAAAATCGAATACTCCGCGAAGGGTTACATCAACGAAGCGGAGACCATGGGCTGGCTGCAGCGGTTCTTCCTCAACGTGGCGCCGTGGTGATCATGGGTACTGTCTTCAACACGCTGTCGCGCGCGGGCCGCGCACTGATGTTCGTCGCGCTGGCCTGCGCGACGCTGCCGGCCGTGACGCCGGCGCACGCGGAGCGCCTGAAGGACCTCGTGCAGATCCAGGGCGTGCGCGACAACCCGCTGATCGGCTACGGCCTCGTGGTCGGCCTCGACGGCACCGGCGACCAGACCACGCAGACACCGTTCACGACGCAGACGCTCGCGAACATGCTCGCGAACCTCGGCATCTCGATCAACAACCAGGCGGCGGGCTCCAGCAACTCGCAGTCGTCGCTGTCGAACATCCAGCTGAAGAACGTCGCCGCGGTGATGGTGACCGCGGTGCTGCCGCCGTTCGCGCGGCCGGGCGAAGCGATCGACATCACGGTGTCGTCGCTCGGCAATGCGAAAAGCCTGCGCGGCGGCACGCTGCTGCTCACGCCGCTGAAGGGCGCCGACGGCCAGGTGTATGCGCTCGGCCAGGGCAACGTCGCCGTGGGCGGCGCGGGCGCGAGCGCGAACGGCAGCAAGGTGCAGGTCAACCAGCTCGCCGCGGGGCGCATCACCAGCGGCGCGATCGTCGAGCGCTCGGTGCCGACGGCGGTGTCGCAGGCGGGCACCATGCAGCTCGACCTGAACGACATGGACTACGACACCACGCAGCGCGTCGTCGCGGCGATCGACAACGCGTTCGGCAGCGGCACCGCGACCGCGCTCGACGGCCGCACGATCCAGCTGCGCGCGCCGGCCGATCCGCAGCAGCAGGTCTCGTTCATGGCGCAATTGCAGAACCTCCAAGTGCGGCCCGGGCAGGCCGCCGCGAAGGTCATCCTGAACGCCCGCACCGGCTCGATCGTGATGAACCAGATGGTCACGCTGCAGAACTGCGCGGTCGCGCACGGCAATCTGTCGGTCGTGATCAATACGCAGCCGGTGGTGAGCCAGCCGGGCGCGTTCTCGAACGGCCGCACGGTGGTCGCGCAGCAGTCGCAGATCCAGATGAAGCAGGACAACGGCTCGCTGAAACTCGTGAACGCCGGTGCGAACCTCGCCGAAGTGGTGAAGGCGCTCAACGCGCTCGGCGCGACGCCCGCGGATCTGATGTCGATCCTGCAGGCCATGAAAGCAGCCGGCGCATTGCGCGCCGACCTTGAAATCATCTAAGGAGCACGCGGGATGAATTCCGATACGACCAATAGCGTCAACTCCGCCAACGATCTGACCAGCCGGTTCGCGCTCGACGTGCAAGGCTTCGGCGCACTCAACGCGCAGGCGAAGGCCTCGCCGCAAGCCGGCATGAAGATGGCCGCGCAGCAGTTCGACGCCGTGTTCACGCAGATGATGTTGAAGAGCATGCGCGATGCAACGCCGCAGGACGGTCCGTTCGATTCGCACGACACGGCGACGTTCACGTCGATGATGGATCAGCAGATGGCGCAGCAGCTGTCGAAGAAGGGCATCGGCGTCGCCGACGCGATGCTCAAGCAGCTGATGCGCAACCAGGGCATGCAGGTGGGTGGCGCGAACGGCGCGGGCGCGGCGGGTGGTCTCGCCGGCATGGCCAACGCGCTCGGCGGCGGTAGCGGCGGCGACGAAGGCCAGAGCGCGGCGCTCAACGCGCTCGCGCGTGCCTACGGCAACGCCCAGGCCAACGGTCAGCTCGGGCTCGGCCGCGCCTACTCGGCCAATAGCGCGCTGACGCCGCCGGTGCGCGGCGACGGCAGCTCGTCGAAGGTCGACGCGTTCGTCGACAAGCTCGCCCTGCCGGCGCAGGCCGCGAGCGCGGCGACCGGCATTCCGGCGCGCTTCATCATCGGTCAGGCCGCGCTCGAATCGGGCTGGGGCAAGAGCGAGATCAAGAAGGCCGACGGCTCGACGAGCCACAACGTGTTCGGCATCAAGGCGGGCAACGACTGGACCGGCAAGACCGTGTCGACGGTCACGACCGAATACGTGAACGGCAAGCCGCAGCGCACGGTCGAGAAATTCCGCGCGTACGACTCGTACGAGGAAGCGATGACCGATTACTCGAGCATGTTGAAGAGCAATCCGCGTTACGCGCAGGTGATCAATTCGTCGCGCGACGTGAACGGTTTTGCGAACGGCATGCAGCGCGCCGGTTATGCAACCGATCCGCATTACGCGAAAAAGCTGCTGTCGATCATGCAGAAAATGGGCTGATTAAAAATAACGCACGCGACGGGCATTAAAGCGGTTTTAAAGGTGTCGGTAAAAGCGGCGATAAAAGCAGCAAAAAAGCGGCATCGGTAAAAAGCTCCGCGAGGTCCGGGGCGAGCAAGGTCGCGGAAAATAGGGCAGATACGCTTTTAACGTTTGCGCGAAATTTTCCGGCGAATATTTAAATTGAGCCCCTAAATTTTGGCTCGATGCTGCCGCTAACGAGTTAGACCCGATACCGGAATAGCGCTGTAAGGTCCGGTCGAACGCGTGTGTTGCGGCTTTGCATGAAGACCCTCAGAGTCCATGGCTAGGCCCTGGCACGTGCCCGCAAGAACATGCTTACCGGCAAGCCCATGGATATGAACCAGTCGAACGGCCTGATTGACACGAACGGTCAGCCGCACGTCCCGCAAAACGAGAGCGCTTCCGATTTCGGCCGCCGCAATCCGCTGGAAATCGGCGTGCAGCTGCGCAATATCGTCAATCGCGGCGATTTCCTCACCGTCGAATATGCGGGCGGGCAGATCGTCACGCGCCTGCTCGACGTCGACGTGCGCGAGCGCACCTTCACCTTCGATTGGGGCGCGCTTGCCGATCAGAACAAGGGGCTGCTCAACGCGCCGCGCTGCCAGTTCCACGCGTCGCCCGACGGCGTGCGCGTCGAGTTCACGACCCCGACGCCACGCGAGACGCGCTTCGAGGGAATGCCGGCGTTCGAGGCCGACTTCCCCGAGGTGCTGTTCTACGTGCAGCGCCGCGAGTACTTCCGCGTCGCCGCGCCGATTCTCGACCCGTTCATGTGTACGGGCCGCCTGCCCGAGGGCGACACGTTTCGCTTCGAGGTGCACGACCTGTCGCTTGGCGGCGTCGGGATGCGCACGACCGACCTGCGCGTCGCCGCGCTGCCGATGGGCGCGCGCCTGATGGACTGCGAGCTCACGCTCGGCGCGCTCGGCCGTCTGTCGCTCGATCTGCAGCTCGTGTCGCATCGCTCGCTCGCGCTGCCGAACGGTACGCAGCGCTATCAGCTCGGCTTCCGTTTCCTGTCGCTGCCGGGCAGCGCGGAAAACACGCTGCAGCGGCTGATCACGCAGCTCGAAATGAAGCGCCGCTCGCTGGCGCGCTGAGCGGCGAGCCAACGCGCGGTGCCGTGCGCGCGACGCCCGGCACCGCGCGAACGCTTTGGCCGACGAAGCAAACGTTGCACTCGCATCGGAGGCAACAGCGCGGCAACGTCGCGCAAACGTCGCGGCGAGCGCAAACGAAGTGGAATGGCCCTCAATTTTTTGCACGTCGGGCCGTTAAAGAGGATGTTCCACTAACGCGGTGGCATGTCTGCGATGCCGCCCTTCAGGATGACGCATGTCCAGCAATCTGTTGAATATCGGCCTTAGCGGACTCAACGCGGCCCAATGGGGTTTGACGACGACTGGTGAGAACATCAGCAACGCGTCGACACCCGGCTATACGATGGAAACCCCGGTGTATTCGGAGACAGGCGGCACGTATACCGGCTCCGGCTACCTGCCGATGGGCGTCTCCACCGACACCGTGACGCGCGCGTACAGCCAGTACCTGACGACCCAGCTGAACAACGCGCAGTCGTCGAGCAGCGCGCTCACCGCGTACAACACGATGATCACCCAGCTCAACAACCTCGTCGGCAGTCCGACCGCCGGGATTGCGAGCGCGATCAGCGGTTACTTCACGGGGCTGCAGAACGTCGCCAACAACGCGTCGAGCGTGTCGGCGCGGCAGACCGCGATCAGCGACGCGCAGACGCTCGCGAACCAGATCAACGCGGCGGGCCAGCAGTACGACCAGTTGCGCTCGAGCGTCAACACGCAGCTGAGCAACTCTGTTGCGCAGATCAACACCTACACCGCGCAGATCGCGTCGCTGAATACGCAGATCACGCAGGCGAGCAACCAGGGCCAGCCGCCGAACCAGCTGCTCGACGCACGCGACCAGGCGGTGTCGAACCTGTCCCAGCTGATCGGCGTGTCGGTCGTGCAGGACAACGGCAGCTATAGCCTGTTCATGTCGAGCGGACAGCCGCTCGTGCTGGCCGGCAACAGCTTCAATCTCGGCACGGCGACTTCGTCGGGTGATCCGAGCGAGCTGTCGGTCCAGTATCTCGGCCAGGCCGGGGCAAAGCCGACACCGACGCCGCAGACGCTGCCCGACACGAGCGTGTCCGGCGGCACGCTGGGCGGACTGCTGCAATTCCGCTCGCAAACGCTCGATCCGGCCGAGGCGCAACTCGGCGCGATCGCGACCAGCTTCGCCGCGCAGGTCAATGCGCAGAACGAACTCGGCCTGACGCTGAACGGCACCGCGGGCGGCGCGCTGTTCACGGTCGGCTCGCCGACCGTGTACGCGAACTCGCAGAACACCGGCAACGCGACGCTCGGCGTCTCGTTCGCCGACGCGACCCAGCCGACCACGGGCGACTACACGCTGTCGTACAACGGCAGCACCTACACGCTGACCGACAACCAGACCGGCAGCATCGTCGGTTCGGCGGCGAACCTGACCAACCCGATCGGCGGCCTGCAGTTCTCGGTCGCGAGCGGCACGATGAAGGCCGGCGACTCGTTCTCGGTCGAACCGACCCGCGGCGCGCTCGACGGCTTCGCGCTGACCACCACGTCGGCGTCGGCAATCGCGGCCGCGGCGCCGGTGCTCGCCTCGGCGTCGACGTCGAACACCGGCACCGGGACGATCACGCAAGGCACGGTATCTGCCGGCTACAGCGCGCCGACCAGCACCTCGACGATCACTTACACCGCGGGCACCGGCCTGACCGGCTTCCCGGTCGGCACGGTGGTGACAGTCGCCGGCTCGCCGTCCACGCAGTACACGATCAGCTCGGCGACGACCGCGGTGCCATACTCGCCGAGCTTGGGCGCGACGCTGACGATCACCAACCCGAGCAATTCGACGAGCGCGGGCGTGATGAACAACGTGACGGTCACGATCAGCGGCACGCCCGCCAACGGCGACTCGTTCACGATCGGACCGAACACCGGCGCGACCAACGACGGCCGCAACGCGCAACTGCTGTCGAACCTGACTTCGGCGCAGGCGCTCGACGGCGGCACCTCGACGCTGACGGGCGCGTACGCGAGCTACGTCAACAACATCGGCAACCAGACCACGCAGATCCAGACCTCGGCGACCGCGCAAAGCACGCTCGTCACGCAGATCACGTCGGCGCAGCAGTCGGTGTCGGGCGTCAATATCAATGAGGAAGCGGCCAACCTGCTTCAGTACCAGCAGCTCTATCAGGCCAACAGCAAGGTCATCCAGACGGCGCAGACGCTGTTCCAGACTTTGCTTGGCATCTTCTCGTAAGGCGGAACCATGCGAATTTCGACCCAGCAGTACTTCAGCATGAACGTCGCGAACATGAGCAATCAGCAGGCTCAGTTGTCGCAGATCTATCAGGAAATCTCGAGCGGCCAGAGCCTGACCACGCCCGCCGACAATCCGCTCGGCGCCGCGCAGGCCGTGCAGCTCAGCTCGACGGCGTCCGCGCTGTCGCAGTACGCGACGAACCAGAACGCGGCGCTCACGTCGTTGCAGGCCGAGGACTCGACGCTCTCCAACGTCATCACGACGTTGCAAAGCGCGAACACGTTAGGCCTGCGCGCCGGCGACGGCAGTTTGAACGACGCCGACCGCACGGCGATCGCTGCGCAGCTGACCGCCCTGCGCGACCAGCTCGTCACCTCCGCGAATGCGACCGACGGCTCGGGCAATGCGCTGTTCGCCGGTTTCCAGAATTCGACCCAGGCCTTCACGACCGATGCGGCCGGCAACGTCACCTATACGGGCGACACGGGCACGCGCACCGTGCAGGTCACCGGCAGCAACGCGGTCTCGACCGGTGACAATGGGCTGTCGGTGTTCATGAGCGTCGGCGCGACCAACGCGCAGCCGATCGCCTCGGGCGACCCGGCCAATACCGGCAGCGGCGTGATCGGCGCGGTGTCGGTCAAGGATCCGACCAACGCGGGGAACGCGGACTCGTACCAGATCCAGTTCAGCGGCAGCGGCAGCTCGCTCACCTACACGGTCACTGACACCACGACCGGCGTCGCGGGTACGGCGCAGCCGTACACGGCGGGCTCGGACATCACGATCGCGGGCCAGACCGTCGAAATCACAGGCACGCCGGCGGCCAACGACACATTCACGGTGCAGCCGGCCAACCAGGCGGGCACCAACGTGTTCGCGAACCTGAACGCGATGATCGCCGCGCTCCAGCAGCCGGTGAGCGGCAACCCCGCGGCCTCGGCGAACCTGCAGAACGCGTTGAATACGGGCCTGTCGCAGCTTGGCAACACGCTGAACAACGTCACCGCGGTGCAGGCATCGGTCGGCGGCCGCGAGCAGGAAGTCAAGGCGCTGCAAACGGTTACGGAGACCAACTCACTGCAAACGCAAAGCGATCTCGCGGACCTGACCCAGACCGACATGGTCTCGACGATCAGCAAGTACTCGATGGAGCAGGCGGCCTTGCAGGCTTCGCAGCAAGCGTTCGTGCAGATCCAGAACATGTCGCTGTTCCAGTACATCAACAGCTGATGCCGCTGCGGCGGCGCAATAAAGAAACCGGCGCGAGCCGGTTTTTTTATGTCCGCGATTTTCGGCGTTATCCCAGCGCCGCCGCGACCCGTCCCATCTCATCGATGCCGTTATCGAACAAGCGCACGAAGAACGGGATCATGTTCGGCAGCATCAGCTGCACGAGCAGCAGGCCGACCAGCATCGTCAGCGGAAAGCCGATCTGGAACACGCCGATCTGCGGCGCCGCGCGATTGAGAATGCCGAGCGCGAGGTTCGCGATCAGCAGTGCGACGACGACCGGCAACGCGAGCAGCAGCCCCGCCGAGAAGATCGAGCCGCCCCAGTGCGCGAGCGTCTGCCAACCGTGCGGCGCGAGCAGGTTCGCCGACACCGGCACCGACTGGAACGTCGTCACGAGCGCGGCGATCATCTGCAGATGACCGTCGACGGCGAGAAACACCAGCGTTGCGATCGTCGTCATGTAGCGTGAGATCACGACGCCCGAGCCGGTCGCCTGCTGGTCGAAGAAGGTCGCGAAGCCAAGGCCCATGCCGAGGCCGATGAAGTAGCCGGTCGCGTCGATCGCCTGGAACACGACCTGCATCGTCACGCCGAGCGCGATGCCGATCAGGAACTGGTTGACGAGAATCCACACGCCGGCCGCGGAAAACACGGTGACTTGCGGCAGCGCGCCGATCGTCGGGGCGACGATGATCGTCGCGAACGCGGCGAGACCGATTTTCACGCGCGAGGGCAGCGACATGTTGCCGAGCACCGGCGCGGTCGCGATCAGCGCGGCGATGCGCGCGAACGGCCACAGGAACGCGGTCAGCCAGACGTTCAGTTGCGCGTAGGTGACCGTGAACATGGAGTGGGGAGGGCAGACGTGCCAGCGGCGCTCAGTTGACGAGCGTCGGAATGCTGGTGATCGTGTGGCGCAGATAGTCGAGCATCGTGGTCAGCATCCATGGTCCGGCGATTACGAGCGTGAGCGCGATCGCGAGCAGCTTCGGGATGAACGACAGCGTGCTTTCGTTGATCTGCGTGGCAGCCTGGAACAGGCTCACGACCAGACCGACGACGAGCGCGACGAGCAGCAGCGGGGCGGCCAGCACGAGGCCGACGTACATGGCCTGGTGGGCCAGCGTCATGACTGCTTCGGGTGTCATCGTGAGTGCCTGAGGAACAAGGAGTCAAAAAATATCAGACGAAGCTCTGCGCGAGCGAGCCGAGCAGCAACTGCCAGCCGTCGACGAGCACGAACAGCATCAGCTTGAACGGCAGTGAAATCGTCGCCGGCGACACCATCATCATGCCCATCGACATCAGCACGCTCGCGACCACCATGTCGATGATCAGGAACGGAATGAAGATCGTGAAGCCGATCGTGAAGCCGGTCTTCAACTCGCTCGTCACGAACGACGGCACCAGCAGCGACAGCGGCACGTCTTCGGGCCCCTGCATCGGCGCCGCGTGGGAGATGCGCGCGAACAGCGCAAGGTCGCTTTCGCGAGTCTGACGCAGCATGAAGGTCTTGAACGGCGCGACGCCGCGCGCCACCGCCTGATCCATCGACATCGTGCCTTCGGAGAACGGCCTGTAACCTTCGTTATAGGCTTTATCGAGCACCGGCGACATCACGAACAGCGTCAGAAACAGCGCGAGACCGACGACCACCTGGTTCGGCGGCGTCGTGGTCGTGCCGAGCGCCTGGCGCAGCAGCGACAACACGATCACGATGCGCGTGAAGCTCGTCATCATCAGCACCATCGCGGGCAGGAACGACAGCATCGTGAGCAGCAGCATCGTCTGCACGCTCAGCGAGTAGGTCGTGCCGCCGTTGGGGCCGGGGCTCGTCGTGAACGCCGGCAGGCCGGCGGTTTGCGCGAAAGACAGCGTCGGCAGCGCGAACAGCAGTGCCGGCAGCGCGAGTTGAAGCGCTGCGGGGAGCGCCCGCCCCGCACGGCGCGTAAGCGTGAAGAACCAGGCTGACTGCCTGAAGCTGACCTGCATTACCGATCCCCGCCGCGGTGCGCGTTGAAACGTTTGCCCACTTCGCCTTTCAGGGCGTCGCGAAAGCGTTGACCAAAAGTGCCGGAAAGCGGTGCTGGCGAAGCGGCAACCGTATCGGCCGCGACGGAACCCGCCGGCATCGTATGCAGCAGTCGCACGTTGCCGGGCGCGGCGCCGAGCACCAGCCACGTATCGCCGATCTCGACGACCGCGACGCGTTCCTTGCCACCGAGCGAAGCGCCGCCGACCGTCTTCACGAGGCCGCCGCGCTGGCCCGGTTGCAGGCCGAAGCGTCGCGCGAGCCACGCGCAGCCGAACACGAGGCCGATCACGACCGCAAGCCCGACGAAGGTTTGCAGGACCGCGCCGACGCCGAGCGCCGGCACTGCGCTGCCCGCGCCGACACCGGAGGCGATCTTCGCGGCGTTGTTGACCGCGTTCATGTCGGCGGCGTGCGCGACGGTGGACGCGACGGTGGACGCGACGGTGGACGCGAAAAACGACGCGAGCAGCACGCCGCGACCTGCCAAACGTTTCATCGATTGAGTTTCCGGATGCGTTCGGACGGCGTGATGATGTCGGTCAGCCGGATACCGAACTTGTCGTTGACGACCACCACCTCGCCCTGCGCGATCAGGCAGCCGTTGACGAGCACGTCCATCGGCTCGCCGGCCATGCCGTCGAGTTCGACGACCGAGCCCTGCGCGAGCTGTAGCAGATTGCGGATCGCGATCTTGGTGCGGCCGAGTTCGACCGTCATCTGGACGGGAATGTCCAGGATCATGTCGATGTCGTTGTGCGTCGAGGTCGGCGCGGCCTTCGACAGCGGCTGGAACACGGCGCCCGCGGCCGGGTTGATTTCGTCGTTGCCGTTCTGCTCGGCGAGCGCGCTTGCCCAGTCGGCCATCGCCGCGTCGTCTTCCACGGCGGACAGCTCGCCGGCGGCGAGTTGCTCGGCTGCCGCGAGATCGGTCTCGGGCTTTGCGTTCAGGTCACTCATATCCACCTTCCTTCATCGTGTCGGCTGCGCTGATCATCTTCTGGACCCGCAACGCGTACTGACCATTGAAAATTCCGTAGCCGCATTCCATCACCGGCACGCCGTCTACTTTCGCGGTGATGTGCTCGGGGATGTTGATCGGCAGAACATCGCCTTTGCGCATGTTCAGGATCTGTTCGAACGTGACCGGCACCTGCGCGAGATCGGCGCTCAGCTGCACTTCGGCGGCCTGCACCTGCTGCGACAGCACGCGCACCCAGCGTCGGTCGACGTCCATCGCCTCGCCCTGGATCGGCGACGAGAGAATGTCGCGGATCGGCTCGATCATCGAGTAGGGCATGCAGATGTGCAGCGTGCCGCCCGTCGAGCCGAACTCGATCGAGAACTGCGTGACGATGACGATTTCGTTCGGCGTCGCGACGTTGGCGAACTGCGTGTGCATTTCCGAGCGCACGTATTCGAACTGCAGCGGACGCACGCTCTTCCATGACGCCGCGTAGTGCTCGAACGTCAGATTGAGCAGCTTCGTGATGATGCGCTGCTCGGTCTGCGTGAAATCGCGTCCTTCGACGCGCGTATGGAAACGGCCGTCGCCGCCGAACAGGTTGTCGACCACGAAGAACACGAGGTTCGGATCGAACACGAACAGCGACGTGCCGCGCAGCGGCTTCACGTGGACCAGGTTCAGGTTGGTCGGGATCGGCAGGTTGCGCGTGAACTCGCTGTACTTCTGCACCTTCACCGGGCCGACGGAAATTTCCGCCGAGCGCCGCATGAAGTTGAAAATGCCGACGCGCAACAGGCGCGCGAAGCGGTCGTTGATGATTTCGAGGCCCGGCATCCGGCCACGGACGATACGTTCCTGCGTCGCGATGTTGTACGGCCGCACGCCCGTGCGGTCGTGTTGCTCGGATTCCGTGTCGGATTCGCCGGTGACGCCCTTCAGAAGGGCATCGACCTCCTCCTGGGACATGAACTCTTCGTGGCCCATTGCTTATTCCTCGTGCGTCCCTTGGCGATTGATGATGGCAGCGCTTGACAACGTCACGTCACTGCACGACGAATTCGGTGAACAGCACGTCCTGCACGCGGATTGGTGCGACGCTCTTGTCGGTCGGCTCGGTGATCAGCGTCTTCAGCTCTTCGGCGAGCGCGCGCTTGCCTTCGAGCGGCGCGAGTTCTTCGGGGTGCTTGTTCGACAGCGCGAGCAGGATGCGGCTGCGCACTTCCGGCATGTGATCGGTGAGCGCCTGCTGGGTGGCGGCATCGCCGAGCTTGAGCGTGAGGCCGATGCGCAGGAAGTGTGGCTGGCCGTCGTCCGATTGCAGGTTGACGGTCATCGATTCGAGCGGGAAGAACAGCGGCACGGCGGATTGCGCCGGCGCGGCTTCGGCCGATACGGCGACGGGTGCGCGCTTCGACATGAAGAACCACACACCGGCACCGGCAGCGCCCGCGGCGATCAGCGCAATGAGGACGATCAGGATGATGCGCTTCATGGGGCCCGGCGAGGCGGGCGCGGCTTGTTGCGGGGCGGTCGTGGTTGCCATTTGGTTTGCCAGCTTGTTGCTGGCCTAGTAAGGGTTAGGGTGATTGTTGTTGATTTGCCTGCGGCGCTATGGGTCGAAAAGAAGGGCTATTTCTGGCTATTTCTCGTTGTTCTGGCTTTGTTGGCCTTTCCTTGCTGACTTATCGGTCTATTAGCGTTGCCCCTGTGCGGGGCGGCACCTACTTTCTTTGCTGCTGCAAAGAAAGTAGGCAAAGAAGACAGCTCAAACCGCCAACTCTTAAGCGGGTCCCTCGGTCTGCATGAGGTAGTGGTGCATCTGGAATCCGTGCCCTCGCACATTCGGCGCCAGTGACAAGGCAGTCATTCTTCCGGCGGCGCTACGCGCGCCGAAACCCCGCTCAAAAACCACCGGTTGTTTCGGCGCATCGCCGAGGCGCAGCCGACGGCCCCCGCTGCGCGGGCCGAACCATTGGTTTCCCTGGCAGACCCGTCCGCGACGCACGTAGTGCGGAGTGGGAGGGATGACGGCTTTGTCACGAACGCGGAATGTGCGGGGGCCCGGATTCCAGATGCACCACTACCCCCTCCAAGCCAGGGGACCCGCTTATGAGCTAGCGGTTTTAGCTGTCTTCTTTGCCTACTTTCTTTGCAGCAGCAAAGAAAGTAGGTGCCGCCCCGCACAGGGGCAACGCTAATAGACCGACAAGACAACAAGGAAAGGCCAACCAAGCCAGAACAACGACAAAAAAGCGCCCGCCTCGCTTCAGGCAAACGTATCGACCAATCCAACCTGCTGCCGCACGGCAACATTCCCGATGGCATCGCTGGAGCTGTCCCCTGCAAGGGCACCGCCACCACCACTACCCCTTTTCCCATTCCCCCCACCCGCGCCAGCGCTCTGCTGTTGTTGCCCGCTCTGCCGCGCAAACCCATCACTCACACTCGCACTGCCGAGCCCAATCCCATTCGACTCCATCGCCTCGCGAAGCTTCGGCAACGCCGCCTCGACCGCCTCCCGCACCGACTGGTGCTGCGAAACGAACAGCGCATGCGCATGGTTATCCGCCACCTGCAACACGACCTGCAACGGCCCCAGATCCTTCGGATTGAGCGTCAGCTCAGCACTCTGCGAATGCGCATTCGACAAAAACACCACCTTCTGGCTCAGCGCGTCTTCCCAGTCGCTCGTGCCGACCTGCGGCGTCAACGCATTCGCGGCGGCGGCCGCGCTCGCATTGCCCGTACTCTGCGCTGCCGCCGTCGTGCTCGCGGCGTTCGCTGCCGCCTGCGTCGCGGCCAGCGCGGCGTTCGCCGCCTCGGACGCGCTGCGCGCCGAGGCGAGGTTGTCCGCCTGGCCGCTCGTCGCGGCCGCGGCGCTCAACGCATCGGCGGCCGACTTCGCTGCCGACGGATCGGCCAGCGCGGTCGCGGCGGCCGTCGCCGTCGACGTCGTGTGGGTCGTCGAGGCGCCCTTGCCGTTGCCGAACAGGCCGCCCGCGAGCGTCTTGTCGTCCGACGTGCCGTTCAGGCCGTTTTTCGTGCTGCCCAAGCCGCCCGCCGCGCTCGACGCGCTCGCGGCTTTTGCGGCCGCGCCGGCAGCAAGCGCGGCCGCGGGCACCGCGCCCTGGCCGCTCGACAGCGCGGACAGCGCACTCTGCAACGCATCCTGCAGCGACTTCGGATCGACCGCGCCTTTCCTGCTTGCCGCGGTGGCCGCGAGCGCGCTCGTGGCCGTGCCGGCCAGCGCGCTCACCGCATCGGCGGCGGAGCTTGCGGCATCGGTCGTGGTGCTGGCGTTCGAGTCGGCGTTGTTGGCGACGACCTGTGCCTGCGCTTGCGCCTGAGCCTGGGCGGCAGCCGCAGCGGCGGCGAGCGCGCCAGCGTCGGTTTGCGCCTTGGTGTCTTTCTGCCTGGCTTGCGTCGCGCTCGCCTGGCTGTTCGATGTCTGCTGCGTTGGTGTCGTCGACGGCGTGGACGACGGCGATGACGCGCTGCTGCTGGCCGCGTTGCTCGCTGTGCCGTTGCCGTTCCGGCTGCCGCTCGCGCTCTGCTGCGAGGAAGCGGGCGGCGGCGCACCGGGCGCGCTCGGCGCCGAGGCTTGCGACGCCGTCGCTGAACTGGTCTGCTGTTGATTCGCGCTGTTCTGCTGGTCGATGCTTTGCTGCAAGGTCTGCGCGAACGGGCTCGAGCCCGCGGCGTTCGCGGACGCGCTGCTCGACCCATTGCCGCTCGTGTCGAGCAGCGTGCTCAGTTGGGAGCCGATCTGTGAAAGAAGCGACATAAAGAATCCTGTGAATCGGTCGAACGGGTGTGCCGTAGGGCGTTAGCCGCGAGGCAAGGCCTCACGCACCGTCGGCTCGCATGCGCAGACTCCGCGCCGCATATTCGTCGGCGTCGCGCTGTTCGCGCCGCGCCGCAACCTTCGCCTCGGCCGCCTCGCCGCGCGCCTGCAGCACTTCGTACGAGCCGAGCTTCTGCTTGTGGCGCTGCCAGTCGGGCTTCGCCGCCTCGAGGCGCGCGCTCGCCGCCGCGAGCAGGCTGCGCTGCTGCTCGATCGCGGCATCGAGCGTGTCGATGAACGCCTGGAAGTTGCGCATGTTGCCGGCCGGCATGCCCGACTGCGCGCTCTCCATGAAGCGTGCGTAGTATTCGTCGCGGTACTGCACGAGCGCATCGAGTTGCGCCTGTACGTCGTTGCGCTCGCGCTGCGCGCGGCCGAGCCGCTGCGCGGCGGCGTCCACGTCGTCCTGCGCGAGACCGATCAGCGTCTTGATCGGAAAATGTTTCGACATCGTCAGCCTCCTCGGCCCCAGGGTCTGTTTACATATGGAACGCACGTGCGTTGCCGCGAGAAGGGCCGCTCGCAAGGACTGCGACGCCGCGAATACTCGACGTATTCGCAAGGAGCATGACGCAGCGAGCGGCCCTTCTCGCGGCAACCCCAGTTCTGAATTTCATTCCAGGGGAATGCCCGCTATCGGCCGCATGGCGGCGTCGCGCGTCGCTCACGTGGCGAGGCCACGCAGCGCTCCTTACTCCTTGCCCTGCGCCCCGAAGGAAGTCCCCTTGGGGGACGCCCCGAAGGAAGTCCCCTTGGGGGACGGCCGATAGCGGGCATTCGCACGTGCGTTCCATATGTAAACAGACCCTAGGCAAACAGCGCGTTCAGCATGTCGATGCTCGGCTGGAAGTTCGCGCACTCGCGAAAGCCTTGCTGCAGGAACGCTTCCATCCGCGGATACAGCGCGATCGCGCGATCGAGCACCGCGTCGCGCCCGCTCGAATACGCGCCGACGTTGATCAGATCGCGGTTGCGCTGATAGCGCGACAGCATCTGCTTGAACATACGCGTTTTATTCAGATGGTTATCGTCGATCAGCGCGGTCATTGCCCGGCTAATCGACGCTTCGATATCGATCGCAGGGTAGTGGCCGGCTTCGGCGAGCGAGCGCGACAGCACGATGTGGCCGTCGAGAATCGCGCGCGCCGAGTCGGCGATCGGGTCCTGCTGGTCGTCGCCTTCGGTGAGCACCGTGTAGAACGCGGTGATCGAGCCGCCGCCCGCCGGTCCGTTGCCGGTGCGCTCGACGAGCGCCGGCAGCTTCGCGAACACCGACGGCGGATACCCCTTGGTCGCGGGCGGCTCGCCGATCGCGAGCGCGATCTCGCGCTGCGCCATCGCGTAACGGGTCAGCGAGTCCATTAGCAGCAGCACGTGCTTGCCCTGGTCGCGGAAGTATTCGGCGAGCGAGGTCGAGTACGCGGCGGCCTGCATCCGTAACAGCGGCGACACGTCGGCCGGCGCGGCGATCACGACCGAGCGCGCCAACCCTTCCTCGCCGAGAATCTGTTCGATGAACTCCTTCACTTCGCGGCCACGTTCGCCGATCAGGCCGATCACGATCACCTCGGCGCTGGTGTAGCGCGCCATCGTGCCGAGCAGCACCGATTTACCGACGCCCGAACCCGCGAACAGCCCCATCCGTTGACCACGACCGACGGTCAACAGCGAGTTGATCGCGCGCACGCCGACGTCGAGCACCTTGTGAATCGGCTCGCGATTGAGCGGATTGATGACCGGCGCGGACAGCGGCGCGTCCTTTTGCGTGCCGAGCGGGCCGAGCCCGTCGAGCGGACGGCCGGATGCGTCGAGCACGCGGCCGAGCAATTCCCAGCCGACCGGTAGACGCTTCGCGCCCGCGAGCGGGTCGGCGATCGGCGCGCTTTCGAGCGGAAAGACCCGCGCGCCGGGCAACAGGCCGATCACTTCGGTGGTCGGCATCAGGAACAGCTTGTCGCCGGAGAAGCCGACCACTTCGGCTTCGGCCATCGGCAGCGAACTGCCGGGCGGCAACTCGATCATCACTTCGGCGCCGACCGACAGACGCAGGCCGACCGCCTCGAGCACGAGACCGGCCGCGCGTGTGAGACGCCCGCACGCGCGCAGCGGCTTCGCGATCGCGTTGCGCGCGCGCAGCGCGTCGAGCTGGCCGCGCCATGCCTGCATGTGGGGATTGATGTCGAGCGCGGGATCGTAGGACGGCGCGTGCGGAGCGTGAGCGGCGCAAGCACTGCGCGCGGCGTGGTCCGTCGCGGCGGACTCGCGGCTCGCCGCCGCGCCTGTCGCCGGATGTGCGCTCGCAGGAGCGTGCCATGCCGCATCCGGGGGCTCCGGAATAGCGGCCGACTCGACATCGGCCAGCGCCTCGGCGCCGAACGACGCCAACGCGAGCTCGCGTTCGAGCGGCGTCAGATCGCTCGCGCGGATCTCGTCGAGCGTCGGCTTCACCACGTGCTCACCTTGCCGAGCGCGGCGGCGACGCGCTGCCAGCGCGTGTCGATGCCCGCGTCGACCTCGCCGGTGCCGGCCTGCGCGCGGCAACCGCCACGCTCCACCGATGCGTCGGTGCGCACGGTCCAGCCGCGCGTTTGCAATTCATCGAGCAGATACGCCTCGACGACCGGCAGATCGGCGGGACTCACGATCAGCGCCGGCGCGCCGGCGAGCGCGGGCTCGGCCGCGAGTACCTCGCGCGCGGCCGCGATCAGCGCGATCGGGTCGTGCTGCACGTGCTGGCGCACGACCTGCTGCGCGATGTCGAGCGCGAGTGCGATCAGCGTTTCGGAGATCGCGTGCTGCGCGCCATCGAGCGCGCTCTTGAAGGTTTCGGCGAGCGCGGCGAGCCGCATCGCTTCCTCGCGCGCCTCGGTCTGGCCTTGCGCGAAACCCTGCGCGTGCCCCTGGTCATAGCCCGCCTGATAGCCGAGCGCCTGGCCGGCCACATGACCGGACGCGACGCCCTGTGCATGCGCGGCTTCGCGGCGGTGCTCGAGTTCGGCTTCGAACGCGCGCTCGTCGAACTCGGGTTCGGCCGGCGGCGGCGCTGGCGGAGCCGGGTCGAACGACGCCATCTCCCAGCGCTGGTAGGCCGAGAGGCTTTCCTTTGCCGGGGCGTTCGGATCAGACATAGGCGTCTTCCGCCTTGCCGCCTAGCGCGATCTGTCCGCTCTCGGCCAGGTTGCGCACGATCTGCAGGATGCGGCGCTGCTGCGTCTCGACTTCGGACACGCGTACCGGGCCGCGCGCGTCGAGGTCTTCGGCGAGCAACTCGGCCGCGCGCTGCGACATGTTCGACAGGAACTTCTGACGCAGCGCGGGCGCCGCGCCCTTCAGCGAGATGATCAGCGCTTCGGATTCGACTTCCTTCAGCAGCAGCTGGATCGCGCGGTCTTCGAGGTCGAGCAGGTTCTCGAACACGAACATCTGGTCGATGATCTTCTGCGCGAGCTCGGCGTCGTACTGGCGCACGTTTTCGATGACGCCTTCCTCGTGGTTGCTCGACATGAAGTTCAGAATCTCGGCGGCCGTGCGGATACCGCCCATCGGGCTGCGCTTCAGGTTGTCGCTGCCGGACAAGAGGCCGGTCAGCACGTCGTCGAGCTCGCGCAGCGCGGCCGGCTGGATGCCGTCGAGCGTCGCGATCCGCAGCAGCACGTCGTTGCGCAGCCGGTCCGTGAAACAGCCGACGATCTCCGAAGCCTGATCGCGGTCCAGATGCACGAGGATCGTCGCGATGATCTGCGGATGCTCGTTCTTGATCAGTTCCGCGACCGCCGCCGAGTCCATCCACTTCAGGCCTTCGATGCCGCTCGTGTCGCTGCCCTGCAGGATCCGGTCGATGATCGCGCCGGCCTTGTCGTCGCCGAGCGCCTTGGTCAGCACGGAGCGGATGTAATCGCTCGAATCGAGCGACATGCCGGTGTGCTGCTCGGCCTCGCGCACGAACTCCTGCAGCACCTCGTCGACCTGCTCGCGGGTGACGTTCTTCAGCGCGGCCATCGCGACGCCGATTTTCTGAACCTCACGGGGGCCCAGAAACTTGAATACCTGCGCCGCCTCTTCCTCGCCGATCGACATCAGCAGCAGCGCGCTCTTCACTACGCCTTCAGCGCTCATCGGACACCCAGTTCTTGACGACGGTTGCTACGACCTTCGGATCCTGACGCGCGATGCTGCGCGCGAACTCCAGGTTCCGCTCGTATTTGTGCTTCGCGTTTTCGAGCGCGAGCTGCTCGCTATCCGCTTCGATTTCGACCACCGCGCCATCGCGCTCCTCGGCCGGGATGCCGTCGAGCAGCACCGGTTCGTCGGGCCCCATCAGCGCGGCAACCGGCTCGGGCGGCGGGAAGGCGCGGCGCAACGCCGGCTTCACCATCACGAAGTAGAGGAACAGGGCCACCGCGCCGATGCCGAGGTACGCCGCGATCTGCTTGTACAGCGCGAGCATGTCGGGCGTGCGCCACCACGGCAGGTCGGCGTTCGGGTCGAGCTCGGTGGTAAACGCGCTGTTGACCACGTTGACCGAGTCGCCGCGCGACGCGTCGAAGCCCATCGCGTCCTTCACGAGCTGGGTGATCTGCGCGAGCTTGTCGGCGCTGACCGGCTGCATCGTCACGTGACCCTTCGGATCGACGACCCGCAGATAATTGACGACCACCGCGACCGACAGCCGGCGGATGCCGCCCATCGGCTGGTCGACGTGGCGCACGGTCTTGTCGAGCTCGTAGTTGGTGGTCGAATCCTTGCGGTCGCTGACCGGCGTCGTGGTGACCGAGCTCGCGCCGTTGCCCGCCACGATCGGCGCGGAGGCCGGCTGCGGCGGCTGGTTCGACAGCGCGCCCGGCACCCCCGAGGCGCCGCCTTGCGACATTTCGGTGGCGCTGCTCGACTGCTGGCTGCGGATCGCGGCCTGCTGCGGATTGCCGTTCGGGCCGTAGTTCTCGGAGGTCTGCTCGCTGTGCGAGAAGTCGATGTCGGCGCTGACCTGCGAGCGCGCGTTGCCGGCGCCGAACAGCGGCGCGAGGATCGTGTCGATGCGCTGCTGGGTGTTGCGCTCGATCTGCTGGCGGAACTTCAGCTGGGTCGCATCGAGTCCGCTGCCATTGGTGGGCTGCGTGAGCAGGTTGCCGTCCTGGTCGAGGATCGTCACGCCGCGCACCGGCATTTCCGGCACCGCCGACGCCACCATGTGCGTAATCGCGACGACCTGCCCTTCGTCGAGCACGCGGCCCGGGTACAGGTTCACGAGCACCGCCGCCGACGGCGCTTCCTTGTCGCGCACGAACACGCTCGGCTTCGGAATCGCGAGATGCACGCGCGCCGATTTGACGCTCGAGATCGCTTCGATCGTGCGTTCGAGTTCGCCTTCGAGCGCGCGCTGATAGTTGATCTGCTCGTCGAACTGGCTGATGCCGAATTTCTGGTTGTCCATCAGCTCGAAGCCGACCGAGCCACTCTTCGGCAGCCCCTGCGATGCGAGGCGCAGGCGCATCTCGTGGACCTGCTCGGCCGGCACGAGGATCGCGCTGCCGCTTTCGGACAGCTTGTACGGAATATTGGCCTGCTGCAGCGCGGTGATGATCGAGCCGCCGTCGCGGTCGGACAGATTGCTGTAGAGCACCTTGTAGCTGGGCGCGCGCGACCACAGGAACAGGCCGGCGACGACCGCCACCAGCAGCGCGACCGCGAACACGAGCGGCGCGCGCGGGTTGCCGCGCATCTGCGCGAGTCCGGACAGACGCTGGCCGAAATTGCCGCCGATACCTCCCAGGCCGCCGAGGCCACCGAGGTCGGCAGTGCCGCCGGCCTGGCCGCTACCGGCCTGACCGGCAGCGGGCTGCGCGCCGGCGAGCCCCATACGGGCGTCGGGGTTGATCAAAGAGTTGGCTGACGAATCCATGCGTCGGGTTTCTCCGGGGAATGCCTTGGCGTTCTGTCGTGATGCCGCGCCGGGGCTCGGCGGACGGACAGAGACTTTCACGTTTGAAATTATCCGCAGCGCCGCTCAACCCGATTGCTTGAATAGAGCCGGGTTTCCCCTCTAGTTTCGGGACTTTCCGCAAGGAGCCGCTGCTATGCTTTCGTCCAGATCGGTACACCGTCCGGCGGTCCGATCGCACATCCAACGGAGAAAACATGACCATGCCCGTGAACGCGCTATCGTCGGCGCTGCAACAGATGCAGGCGATGGCGGCGCAGGCGGCCGGCGACGCGACCCCGGCGGCGGAGCAATCCGGCGCGGCGACGCCCACCAACTTCGCGGCGGCGCTGAAGGCTTCGCTCGACAAGATCAGCGGCGACCAGCAGAAGGCGATCGGCGAGTCGCAGGCGTTCGAGCTCGGTGCGTCGAACGTGTCGCTGAACGACGTGATGGTCGACATGCAGAAGGCCAACATCGGCTTCCAGTTCGGCCTGCAGGTGCGCAACAAGCTGGTCGCCGCGTACAACGACATCGCGCAGATGTCGATCTGAGCGGGATCGCGCGTGTCCGCCTGAAGGACTGCCTGAAGGACCGCCTGAAGGTCCACACAAGTCCCGTCCGACGATCCGGCACGCCGCTGCCGGCGCTTGCGCCGGCGGCTTCGTGCCGTGTTTCCCGGGCCCGCCCAGCGGCGCTTTCGATCCTCCTTACACCGGACTAAAGCTTTGTCGTCGCGCATCCGATAACCCAATTACAGGTCAGCGACCGGCGCGTCGACGCGCCGCGCGGCCACGCCACGACTTAACCGCAGCCAGTATCAGAGGAGGAGCGCCGATGTTTTCCCAAGGGCACGCTGGAGCCAACGCGTATGCGCGTGTCGGTATCGAAACATCCGTGATGGGCGCAAGTCCGCATCGTCTGATCGTGTTGCTGTACCAGGGCGCACGCCAGGCGATCGCGCAAAGCCGCATGCATTTGCAGCAGGGCAACGTGGCCGAGCGTGGCATGGCGATCAGCAAGGCGATCCGGATCATCGAAAGCGGGCTGCAGCTGTCGCTCAACCTCGAGGTGGGCGGCGAAATCGCCGAACGGCTCAATGCTTTGTACGACTATATGGCGCGTCGACTGTTGCAAGCCAATATCAATCAGAGCGAGGCGATGCTCGTGGAGGTGGACCGTCTGCTCGCGACGCTCGAAGAGGCATGGATCGGGATAGCCCCGGAGATCGCGCGGATGGCAGCACAGCCAGCCGCGGAAAGCCTGAGATGACATCGAACGCAGAATATTTTGCCCGCTACGAGGCGATCGCGGCGCTGTCCTGCCGCATGCTGATGGCGGCCCGTCGTGCACTGTGGAACGACCTGGTGCACTTGCAGGAAGAGTATCGGCAACTGGTCGAAGCGCTGCGCGAAGCCGACGTGGGCGTCAAGCTCGACGAGGCCGAACGCCTGCGCAAGTACGCGCTGATCCGCCAGATCCTCGCCGACGACGCCGCGATCCGCGACCTCGCGAATCCGTGCATGGCGCATCTGTCGGCGCTGTTCGCCGGCCGGTCGACGCGCGTGCTGAAGGAGTTGTACGGGGCGCGCTGAGCGCGAGCGGGCGCGCGCGTGAGCTGGCGCCACGCCGCACGCGTCTGAAGGATCGGAGCAATCAGAGCATCGCGCGCGTTGCCGCCGATGCGACCAAGGAACCGGCATGAACGGAATCGATTCGGCCCTCGCTTCGGTGCTGTCGAGCCGGATCGACAGCCTGCTCAGCATCGCGCCGGGAACCGCGACCACCTCGCAGACCGGCGCGGCCGGCGTCGATACCGCGGTTCCCGCGGCGCCTGCGAACGTGACGCCCGCGCCCCAGCCGTCCGCGCAAACCGCGCTGTCGGCCGTCGCGCTGACGCTGAATGCGATTGCGCACTCAGGCGGCGAGGCCACACCGGCGGTGCTCGGCCGCGCGCCGATCTGGGCGACCGCGCCGGCGCTCGACGTCGCCATCGAAAGCTTGCCGCTGACCGATACGGCGGGCGCCGCGACAGTCAATTTCGCTGCCGGCGATTCCGCCGCTGCTGCCAGCACCAATACCAATCCCAACGCTGCCGCCAACGCAACCGCGGCCGCCACCGCGAGCGTGGCGGCGGCCGAAGTGCCGGTCGCGGTGCTCGCGGCCGCGCTGCAACAGACGCTCGCCGACAGCGGCCTGTTCTACGAGGCGCATCTCGCGGCGTGGCTGGTCGGCCAGCGTTCGCCGGCCGAACTGGCGAACGAGGCGCAGAACCAGCTCGTCGCAGATTCTCAATTGCCTCCCGACTGGAGCGCCGACGCTGGCGACGCGAGCGCGCGGTCCGCTGCGGCGAACGGAGCCCCCGAGGCAACGCCACGCGGCACGGCGAACGTTGCCGAGAACAACCCTGCCATGCACGCGATGCCGTCGATCCTGACCGCGCAGGCCGCGCGACTCGTCGCGGGCGAGCTGCTGGCCAGCTCGGTGTCCGACCTGAATGGCCAGTCCACACACGCGGGGCTGCACAGCGCGGTGTCTCAGGCGGCCGATGCCGGCTCGTCGCAGAGCGCGCAGGCGATGGCGGCGGCGGTGCATCCGGTGACGGTGCCGCTCGTGCGCCAGCAGCTCGATCTGCTTGCGACCGGACAGTTCCGCTGGACCGGCGAGGCGTGGCCCGGCGCGCGTCTGGACTGGACGATCGAGCAGGATGGCGACGAATGGGACCGCAGCGGCGGCGGCCTCGCGAGCGAGGACGACCAGCCGTGGCGCACGCGCCTGACGCTGTCGCTGCCGACGCTCGGCACCGTCGATGCCGAACTGACGCTGACCGGCACGCGGCTGACCGCGCGCGTGCAGGCGAGCCCGCGGGGCGCCGCGCGGCTCGCGATGCAGGGGGACGGTTTCCGTCAGCGGCTCGCGGCGGCGGGGCTCGAGTTGCAGGGATTGACGATTCGCGAGATCGGCGGCGGTGTGCCTGGTACTACCGCGGCGGGCACCTCGGCGGCGGGTGCGCAGGCCGCGAGCGCGTATGCACGGTCGGCGTCGGCGGCTGTGGCCACGTCGACGGCGTCGGCGTCGGGCGCCGCATCGCGCGACGACCTCGATTGGGATATCTGATGAGCCGTACCCATCGTCGCAGCGCGGCTGCGCTTGTTTATGACGCTCATGGCGGCGAGCCCGCCCCGCGTCTGGTCGCCAAGGGGTATGGGCTGCTCGCTGAGATGATCGTGCAGCGCGCGAAGGAGGCAGGGCTGTATGTGCATGAGGCGCCCGAGATGGTGTCGCTGCTGATGCAAGTCGATCTGGATGCGCGGATTCCACCGCAGCTTTATCAGGCTGTCGCCGAGTTGCTGGCCTGGTTGCATCGGCTCGAGAGTGGGGTTGATGCTGAGACGGGCAATGGCGCTGGCGCGCCGGATGTGGTTGATGTTGTTGCTACTGATGTGCCTGGCGGCGCTAGTACTGCGGATCACTGAAGGTGTGTGTTTGCCCTTTGGCAGGGCGGGCGCTTTTTGTCCTTGTTCTTTGCGGTGTTGGCCTTTCCTTGTTGTCTTATCGGTCTATTAGCGTTGCCCCTGTGCGGGGCGGCACCTACTTTCTTTGCTGCTGCAAAGAAAGTAGGCAAAGAAGACAGCTCAAACCGCAAGCTCATAAGCGGGTCCCCTGGCTTGGAAGGGGTAGTGGTGCATCTGGAATCCGTGCCCTCGCACGTTCCCCCTTCGTGACAAAGCAGTCATCCCTCCCACTCCGCACTACGTGCGTCGCGGACGGGGCTGCCAGGGAAACCAATGGTTTTGCCCGCGCAGCGGAGCCATCGGCTGCGCCTCGGCGATGCGCCGAAACAACCGGTGGTTTTTGAGCGGGGTTTCGGCGCGCGTAGCGCCGCCGGAAGAATGACTGCCTTGTCACTGGCGCGGAATGTGCGGGAGCACGGATTCCAGATGCACCACTACCTCATGCAGCCCGAGGGACCCGCTTAAGAGTTTGCGGTTTTAGCTGTCTTCTTTGCCTACTTTCTTTGCAGCAGCAAAGAAAGTAGGTGCCGCCCCGCACAGGGGCAACGCTAATAGACCGATAAGACAGCAAGGAAAGGCCAACAAAGCCAGAACAAAGACAAAAAAAGGCCTCCCCCCGCCCAGGGGCAAAATCAAAACCTCATCATCAACTTCAACACCGCGTTCACGCGTCTACCGTATGGTGGCGAAATCAACCCGCGCGCATTCAAGCGCGCCTGCATGAGCACGGGCTTCATCTTGGAAAAAGTAACGAACCCCTCGTACCCGTGGTACGCCCCCATCCCACTC